>NZ_VRUZ01000072.1:0-22724 GCF_008039485.1 Methylobacterium sp. WL69
CCCCCGCCCCGCTCGCTCAACCCCCGATCGACGTGTCCCACGCCGCCTCACCACCCGAGCCGAACCCGTTCCGGCTCGCGAGCCTCTACGCCGTGGTCTTCGTCGAGATCGGCATCGCCATGCCGTTCATGCCGGTGTGGCTGAACGCCCTGGGACTCGAAGCCGGAATCATCGGCGTACTCCTGGCCCTGCCCATCGCGGTCAAGATCGTCGCCACCGCCCCCCTGGTCGGCCTCATTGACCGGGGCGTCGGCGCGCGCGCCCTCCTGGTCACCGGAAGCCTCGCCCTGGCGGCCACCTACGCCCTGATGCCGGCGGGCGCGGCCCTGGGCTGGCCGGTCCTGGCGCTCCTCATCGCCCTCAACGCCGCCGCGGGCGCGCCCCTGGTGCCGAGCATCGACTACCTGACCCTCGCCGCCGTGCGCCGCAGCGCCCGCCTCGACTACGCCCGCATCCGCATGGCCGGCTCCATCGCGTTCCTGGCCGCGAACCTCGCCGGCGGGGCGGCCCTGGGACTTCTCGGCGAACGCCTCGCCGTGCCGCTCCTCACCACGGCCCTCGCGCTCGTGGCCGCTTGCGTCTGCGCCGGCGTCCGGCTGGAGCTTGCCGCCACGACCGTCCCGGCCACGAAGGTCGCCCGTGCCTCCCTGCCCCGGATTCTCTGGTTCACCATCGCGGCCGGGGCGGCGATCCAGGCGAGCCACGCGGCGCTCTATGCCTTCGCCTCCATCCACTGGAGCCTCCACGGCTTCTCCGCCCCCTGGATCGGCGCCCTGTGGGCCATCGGGGTCCTGGCCGAAATCGTCCTGTTCGCCGGCATCGGCCTGTGCCCGGCCTCCTGGCGCACGCCGTTCCGCCTCCTCGGCCTCGGCGCGGTGGCGGGCGCCGTGCGGGCCGTCGGCATGGTGTTCTACGGCGATTCCCTCGGCGCGGTCCTCGTCCTGCAGACCCTCCACGGCTTCAGCTTCGGGGCGACCCAGCTCGGCGCCATGGCGGCGGTGTCGCGGTTCGCCCCCGAGGGCGCCCGCGGACGGGCCCAGGGGACCCTGAGCGCCACCAACGCCCTGGCGTCGGCCGGCGCGACGCTCATGAGCGGCCTCGCCTACGGACAGGGCGGCGGCCCCCTCGCCTTCGGCCTCATGGCGCCGCTCGCCGTGCTCGGCCTGTGCCTGACGGCACGTGCCGCGCGCCTGGCGCGCACGGAGCGTCTTCACAGCGCCGCCTTTGTCCCGCAGCACCCGAATACGATTGCGTAACCCTAACCTGTGAGGAAAGGGAACGCGTGGAACGGAGTGGCGTGTCGTGCCGACCGCTGAAACCCTGCCGAATCCGGATGCCGCCGACGCCTCCGCCCCGACCGGCGGACGCATCGCCCTGCGCGGACGCTGGACCGTCGACCAAGGCAACGCCGTCGAGGCCGCCGCCGCCGGGATCTTTCGCGATGCAGAGCGGGGCGCCATCGTCGTCGACCTGACGGGGGTGACCCGCCTCGACACCCTCGGCGCCTGGGTGCTGGAGCGGACCCGGGCGGACATCGAGGCCGCCGGTGGCCGGCTCGCCTATGCGGGCGCCTCCCCCGAGCACCGAATCCTGCTGGGCGAGGTCAGGCTGCCCCCGGCCGAACCCGGCCCGGCGCCGCGCGGACGGATGATCGGGTTCCTGCACGACCTCGGCGTGCGGGTGGTCGGGGCCCGCTCGGACCTCGTCACCGGCCTCGCCTTCTTCGGAGAAGTGGTCACCGCCTGCATCCGCGTCGCCGCCCGGCCTGGCACCTTCCGCGGCACGGCGTTCGTCAACCAGCTCGATCAGGTCGCCTTCCGGGGCGTTCCCATCATCGTCCTCATCTCGTTCCTCGTCGGCGGCATCGTCGCCCAGCAGGGCATCTTCCAGCTCCAGCGCTTCGGGGCCCAGAGCTTCGTCGTGAACCTCATCGGGCTCCTGATCCTGCGCGAACTCGGGGTGCTGCTCACCTCGATCATGGTGGCGGGCCGCTCGGGCTCGGCCTTCACCGCCGAGATCGGCTCGATGCGCATGCGCGAAGAGGTCGACGCCCTGCGGGTCATGGGCCTCGACCCCATCGAGATCCTCATCGTCCCGCGCATCCTCGCCCTCGTCGTCGGGCTGCCGATCCTCGCCTTCCTCGCGTCCCTCGCGGCCCTCGCCGGCGGCGGCCTCACGGCGGCCCTCTACGGCGGCATGACCACGGAGGCGTTCCTGGCGCGGCTTCAGACGGCGGTGTCGTTCCACCACGTCGCCGTGGGCCTCATCAAGGCGCCGTTCATGGCGCTCATCATCGGAATCATCGCGACCATCGAGGGTTTCGCCGTGGAAGGCTCGGCCGAATCCCTCGGGCGCCACGTCACCGCCTCAGTCGTGAAGTCTATTTTTATGGTCATCGTGCTCGATGGACTCTTCGCTGTCTTCTTCGCGGCAATCGATTTCTGACCCCGTGCAGACCGAACTCGCCCAGGCCGAGCGGCCGACCCGTGAACACAGAGCCGGCAACGAGCCGGACGCGATCATCCGTGTCCGCGACCTCGTGGTCGGCTTCGGCTCGAAGATCGTGATGAAGGGCCTCGACCTCGATATCCGCCGGGGCGAGATTTTGGGCTTCGTCGGGCCGTCGGGCCAGGGCAAGTCGGTGCTGACCCGGACCATCCTCGGCCTCGTGCCGAAGCGTTCGGGCCAGATCACCGTGTTCGGCGAGGATGTGGACGGCCTCACCGTCGCCCGGCGCCGGCAGATCGAGCAGCGCTGGGGCGTGCTGTTCCAGCAGGGCGCCCTGTTCTCGGCGCTCACCGTCAAGCAGAACATCCAGATGCCCATGCGCGAGCACTTGAACCTGTCCGAGCGCCTGCTCGACGAGTTCGCGCGCCTCAAGATCGAGATGGTCGGCCTCAAGCCCGACGCCGCCGACAAGCTGCCGTCCGAACTCTCCGGCGGCATGATCAAGCGCGCGGCCCTGGCCCGGTCCCTGGCGCTCGATCCCGAGATCCTGTTCCTCGACGAGCCGACCTCGGGCCTCGATCCCATCGGCGCCGGCGAGTTCGACGAGCTCGTCGCCACCCTGAAGCAGACCCTGGGGCTGACCGTATTCATGGTCACCCACGACCTCGACAGCCTCTACACCGCCTGCGACCGCATCGCCGCGCTCGGCGACGGCCAGATCATCGCGCAGGGCACCATCGAAGAGATGCTCGAGAGCGACCATCCCTGGCTGCGCTCCTACTTCCACGGCAAGCGCGGCCGCGCCGTTGTCCCCAACGGCACGCGCCATGCGACGGCTTAATCCTTCCCCTCGTGTGGTGACGCACCGCGCGTCCGCCACGAACCCGGGCAATCGCTGATCCCATGGAGACTCGTGCGAACTACGCCCTGATCGGCGCCTTCACGCTGGCCGTGCTCGTCGCGGCCTTCGGCTTCGTGTTCTGGCTGCAGGGCGGCTCGCGCAGCCAGGTCCGCCAGGCCGTGCGCATCGTCTTCTCCGGCAGCGTCGGCGGCCTCGCCAAGGGCTCGACGGTGGCGTTCAACGGCATCAAGGTCGGCGAGGTGACGGATGTGCGCCTGCTGCCGCAGGACCCGCGCCGTGTCGTCGCCGTGGTCGAGGTCGAGCGCACCACGCCGTTGCGGGCCGACACCCGCGCCCGCCTCGATTCGGCGATGCTGACCGGCGTCTCCACCATCTCGCTGTCCGGCGGCAACGCCGACGCGCCGGTGCTCGGCACCGGCACGGGCGACCAGATGCCGACGATCTTCGCCGATTCGTCCGACATCCAGGACATGATGGCGGCGGCGAAGCAGATCGCCCAGCGCGCCGACGACGTGCTTCAGCGCCTCGACAAGGTGGTGGCCGGCAACGAGGGCGCCATCACCCGGACGCTTGCCAATGTCGAGGCGTTCTCGAAGACCCTGGCGGAGGCCGGCCCGGCGGTGAGCGGCCTGGTGAAAGCCATCGACGGGCAGAAGCTCAACCACGTCATCGACAACGCCGACCGATTCTCCGCAGCCCTGGCCGCCGGCAGCCCCGACATCGAGGGTGCCCTCAAGGACGCCCGCGGGATGATGGCGAAGCTCAACGCCTCGGCCGACCGCGTCGATGCCGTGCTGAAGGGCGCCGAAGGCTTCCTCGGTTCGGCCTCTGGCTCGGCCGGCACCAGCACCTTCACCGAGGTGCGCGAGGCCGCCATCTCCGTGCGCGATGCCGGCAAGGCGTTCCGGACCCTTTCCGAGAACCTCGACAAGCGGACCTCGAACATCGCCACCAGCTTCAACCGCCTGAGCGGGACCGGCCGGCGCGAGGTCGAGGCCCTGTCCACGGACGGGCAGCGCACCCTCAACACCCTCAACCGCACGGTGAAGAACCTCGAGCGCGACCCGAGCCAGGTGATCTTCGGCGGCAAGCCGTCGTTGCCGGAATACAACGGTGGCCGCTGAATGCGGTTTGGCCGGGATGAGGGTGTCCCGGCGCACGGCACGAAACCAGCTTTGCCGTAGTTTACCGTTCGCAGCCCGTCGCGCTGTGAAGTCCGGATTGCGTATGACCTACTCCACACCGGCCCTCGCCCTCGGCGTGAGCCTGCTCGCCGCCGCCCTCGGGGGCTGCGGCGGCGCCGTTCCCCTCACCTTCGACCTCGCCGCCCTGCCGCCCACGGGCCGGACGAGCGCGTCCGCGCGCTCCGTCACCGTGGCCGAGCCCGTCGGCATTCAGCCGTTCGAGGCGGATCGCATCATCGTGCGCGAGCCCGGCGGCGCCCTGTCCTTCCTCGGGGGCGCCCAGTGGGCCGACCGCCTGCCGCGCCTGATCCAGACCCGCCTGATCCAGAGCCTGGAGAATTCCGGCCGCCTGAAATCTGTGAGCCGGCCGGGTGACAAGATCGTCTCCGACTTCCAGCTCATTTCCGAGATCCGCGCCTTCGACATCGCCGCCGGGTCCGGCGAGGCCGTGGTCGACCTGTCGGCCAAGATCGTCGCCGAAGGCACCGGCAAGGTCGTGTCCGCGCGGGTGTTCACGGCGCGCATCCCCGTGGCGAAGGTCGATGTCGCCTCCGCCGCCGTCGGGCTTGATGCGGCCCTGGCCCGGGTGCTCGGCGAGATGGTGGTGTGGGTGAATTCCGGCCGCTGAGATCCGCGGCCGTCATACCAACGCCGGTCGATCCCTTCGGGATGGCGGAGTTGGGCTTCGCTCAAGCGCCACGCGTGCTGCCTGATTCGGGCTCCGGTCCATCGACCGGAGCGCGGATCATTCCATCACGGCGGCCTTCATGATCACCACCATGATCGCCTTGGCCGGCTCCGGGCCGATGCAGCGCACCGTGTGGGGCCGGTCGCAGCGATAGCGCAGGGTCTCGCCCGTCCGCGCCCGCTGGACCGTACCGGCGACTTCGACCTCGAGCTGGCCGGCGGTGACCGTGACGGATTCCACCGAGCCGCGCTGGTGCGGATCGGAATCGAGGATGCCGCCCGGATCGGCCGTGACCTCGTACCATTGCAGCCACTCGACGGTCTTGATCCAGCCGACGATGGCGAGCCGCACCTTACCGTCGTCGGAGACGAGGATCGGCGTATCGGCCCGCGAGGTCTTCTCGATGAACGGCTCTTCGTCGCTGGTGGCCAGCACCCGTTCGATGGACACGTCGAGGGCCTGGCTCAGGCGCCAGATCGTGGCGAGCGTCGGATTGGTTTCGTTGCGCTCGATCTGGGAGATGATCGACTTGGCGACCCCGGACTGCTCGGCGAGCTCGGAGAGCGAGAGGTTGTAGGCTTTGCGCAGGCGCTGGATGGTCTTGCCGAGCTGCCCCGACAGGACCTGGGCCCCCGTCAGGATGTCCCGCTGCCGCCCCCGCTCGGGCATCGTCACCTGATCGTCCATGGTCCCTGTCATCCGGCGGATCGTTCCGTACATCGAACGAACGTGCGGTACTTCAAACGCAATTTCGGGAGGGGCGCAAGCCGAGCGTCGGTCTCGACGCCGGCCGCGTCACCGCCAGAGCGCGTGGAAATGGTGGACCGGTCCGTGACCGCGACCGACTGGCACGGTATCCGCGGCCTGCAGGGCCGCCGTGAGGTAGCGCTTGGCCGCCGCCACCGCCTCGACGAGGGGGAGCCCCCGGGCGAGGCCCGCCGCCACCGCCGCCGACAGGGTGCAGCCGGTGCCGTGGGTGTTGCGGGTGGCGACGCGGGGGGCCGCGAACCGGCGCAGCGTCCCGTCTGCGCAGAGGAGGTGATCGACGCTCTCGTCGCCCTCCCCGTGGCCGCCCTTCACCAGCACCGCCCGCGCGCCGAGGGTCAGGAGCCGGCGGGCCTGGGCCACGGCCTCGTTCTCGCTCCGCGGTGCCGCGGTACCGATCAGCGTTCCGGTCTCGGGCAGATTGGGGGTGACGAGGTCGGCGAGCGGCAGGAGCAGGCGGCGCAGGGCCTCGACGGCGTCCTCCGAGATGAGCCGGTCGCCGCTCGTCGCCACCATCACGGGATCGAGCACCACGGGAATGCCCCCGGCATGCCGGCGCAGGCCCGCCGCCACGGCCTCGATGGTGGCGACCTGGGACAGCATCCCGATCTTCACCCCCGTGACGGTGAAGTCGCCGAACACGCTGTCGATCTGCGCCGCGACGAAGTCCGCCGGCACGTCGTGGATGCCCTGGACGCCGAGGGTGTTCTGGGCCGTGAGCGCGGTGACGACGCTGGCGCCGTAGACGCGCAGGGCTGCGAAGGTCTTCAGGTCCGCCTGGATGCCGGCGCCCCCGCCCGAATCCGAACCCGCGATGGTGACGGCGATGGGGGTCATGGCGTGTCTCTCGGTTGGGGTCAGTCTATCGGGTGATGCCGCGCCCGGCGAGGGCCGCATCCACGCGGTGGCGCAGGTCGCGCGCCCGCGCCTCCACACCTTCCCCGGCGAACAGGGCGGAGATGACCGCGATCCCGTCCGCCCCGGCGCCGATCACCGCCGCCGCGTTGCTCGAATCGATGCCCGCGATGGCGCCGATGGGGAAGCCCTGCCCGCGCGCGAGGCGGCCCCGGAACAAGATGCGGCCGAGGCCGTCGAGGCCCACCGGCGGGTCGGGATTATCCTTGCTGGCGGTGGCGAACACGCCGCCGATGCAGGCGTAATCCACCGGCAGACGGTAGGTTTCGTCGGCCTGGGCCCCGGTCTTCAGGGTGAGACCGACGATGGCCGCGCGCCCGAGGAGGCGCCGCGCCTCGGCCGGATGGAGGTCGGACTGGCCGAGATGCACGCCCTCCACGCCCGCCGCGAGGGCGAGGTCGACCCTGTCGTTGACGAGGAGGGGCACGCCGCTGCCGGCAAGCGCCGCGTGGATCGCCCGGATGCGCGCCAGGGCGGCGCGGGCGTCGGCGATGGTCTTTTCGCGGTACTGGAGCAGGGTGCAGCCGCCGCGCGCCGCGCCGGCCGCCATGGCGGCGAGGCGTGCCGGATCGGTGCCGCAGACGCCGGTATCGAGGATGCCGTAGAGGCGCAGATCCACCGGCACCGTTCGCTCCTGCGCCTCGTCCCGTCCGATCACGTCGTTCTCCCCCGTCGCCCTCTCCGCACCGTCTTACGGGCACGGACCCGGACCGCAAAGGCACACGGATGGGAGCTTGGCCGGCGGGAGGGCGTTGACTCACCGAAGGGGAGAGGATCGGACCGAGATGGAACGCACGCCAAAGCAGAAGATGCTCGCCGGGGAACTCTACCACCCCGACGACCCCGAGATTCAGGCCGACGCCCATGCCTGCAAGGCCTGGATGGTGCGCTACAACGCGGCGCTCGGCCTGTCGCCCGCCGATCGGCGGGTTCTGCTGCGCGAGATCTTCGCCGGCGTCGGCGACGACACCGTCGTCCGGCCGCCCTTCCACTGCGATTACGGCCTGCACATCACCCTCGAGGACCATGTCTTCCTCAATTTCGGCTGCGTGATTCTCGATTGCGCGCCGGTCCATATCGGTGCGCGCACCCAGATCGGCCCCGGCGTGCAGATCCTGACGGCCGACCACCCCCGCGATGCGGCGTCGCGGGAGGCCGGCCTCGAATTCGCGCGTGCGATCCACATCGGCCGCAACGTCTGGATCGGCGGCGGCGCCCTGATCCTGCCCGGCGTGACCGTGGGCGACCACGCCATCATCGGGGCCGGGAGCGTGGTGACGCGGGACGTCGCCGAGGGCGACACCGTGGTGGGCAACCCCGCCCGGCCCCTGCCCCGGCGTGGCGAGGCCTGAGCCATCGGCCGCGCCGTTTGGCCGTTCATCAAGGCGGCGCGATATGCCATGAGCACGGGGTGCGAGACCGAGGGGCGGATACGGTGACGACGGCGAAGGACATGCAGGGGCGCGACGGCGCCGCGCTTCCCAACCCGTCCGCCGTCGGGCTCGTCGCCGTCATCGTGGCGGCCACGGACGGCGAGCCGCGCGCCCTCACGGTCCAGGTCGAGGGCCAGGCCGCCGGCCGCTCCGTTGGCCTGCCCGCCGGCCCCCTGGTGCCGGAGCACCCGACCCTGGAGCGGGGCCTGCGCGCCTGGGTGGAGCGCCAGACCCACCAGCGCCTCGGCTATGTCGAGCAGCTCTACACCTTCGGCGACCGCGACCGGCAGGGCGACGAAGCCCAGGGGCTGCATTCCCTCTCCGTGGCCTACCTCGCCCTCGTGCGCGAGGTCCGGCCCGCCGGCCTCGCCGAAGCCTCCTGGCGCAACTGGTACCGCTACCTGCCCTGGGAGGATTTTCGCGAGGGCCGTCCGGCGGCCCTGGCCGAGATCGAGCCGAAGCTCCTGGCCTGGGCGGGCGAGACCGGCGATCCGAAGCTGAAGCGCCGGCGCGAGGACCGCCTGAGCCTCACCTTCGGCCTGTGCGACGGTGCCTGGAACGAGGAGCGCGTGCTGGAGCGCTACGAGCTGCTGTTCGAGGCCGGCCTCATCCCCGAAGCGCAGGGCCAATCGGGGTCGGCGAGCCCCGCCGACATCGCGGTGACCGGCCAGCCCATGGCGTTCGACCACCGCCGGGTGCTGGCCACCGCCATCGGGCGCCTGCGCGGCAAGATCAAGTATCGCCCCGTGGTGTTCGAGCTGATGCCGCCGACCTTCACCCTGTTCCAGCTCCAGCGCACGGTGGAGGCCCTGTCGGGTACCAACCTGCACAAGCAGAACTTTCGCCGGCTCGTGGCCCAGCAGGGGCTGGTGGAGGAGACCGACGGCGTCACCAGCGGCGCCACCGGCCGGCCGGCGCGCCTCGTGCGGTTCCGCCGGGAAGTCCTGCTCGAACGCCCGGCCCCGGGATTCCGTTTGAGACCGGCGAAACGGCCCGCCTGACAATCGCGGCGCACCATCGAGACGTGCGCCGCAAAACAATTATGCTCAAGTCCAGCATATCTGGACAACGGGGCACGGGACCCCTACGTTAGTCGGCACAATGCTCATTTTGAGCATAAGTGAGGACGCATCCATGGCGGCCACCAGGTTCCCGATCTCCCCGGCGCCCGCGGCGTATCCCGGCCTGCCCCTGCCCGACATCTACGCGCGGGTCAGCCGGCACGTGCCCGCCATCGAATGGCCGGCCCTGGCCGAGGACGTGGCGGCGATCCTGGAACTGAAGAAGACGCGCAACGCCGTCATCCTGGCGCACAACTACCAGGCGCCGGAGATCTTCCACACGGTGGCCGACATCGTCGGTGACAGCTTGGCGCTGGCCCGCGAGGCCGTGACGGTGGATGCCGACGTGATCGTGCTCGCCGGCGTGCACTTCATGGCCGAAACCGCCAAGCTCCTGAACCCGGGCAAGACCGTGCTGATCCCGGACATGCGCGCCGGCTGCTCGCTCGCCGATTCCATCACCGCCGCCGACGTGCGGGGCCTGCGGGAGAAGTATCCCGGCGTGCCCATCGTCACCTACGTCAACACCTCGGCCGCCGTGAAGGCCGAGTCGGACCTGTGTTGCACCTCGGGCAACGCCGTCGACGTGGTGCGCTCGCTCAACGCCCCCCGCGTCCTGATGATTCCCGACGAGTTCCTGGCCCAGAACGTCCAGGCCCTGGTGCCCGAGGTCGAGATCCTGACCTGGGCCGGCCATTGCGAGGTGCACGAGCAATTTACCCCGGCCGACATCCACGCCGTGCGCGAGAGCTACCCGGGCGTCACCGTCATCGCCCACCCCGAATGCCCGCCCGACGTGGTGGCCGAATCGGACTTTTCGGGTTCGACCGCCATGATGATGAACTTCGTCACCGAGAAGCGCCCCCGGCAGGTGGTGCTCGTCACCGAATGCTCCATGGGCGACAACATCGCGGCGGCGAACCCTGACATCGAGTTCATCAAGCCGTGCAACCTGTGCCCGCACATGAAGCGCATGAGCCTGAAGAACATCCGCCATGCCCTGGAGACCCTGACCTACGAGGTCACGGTGGAACCCGAGCTCGCCGGCCGGGCGCGCCTGGCGGTGGAGCGCATGCTCGCGGTGCGGCCGCGATGAACGCGCACGCGCCCTTCTCCTTCGCGACGCCCGACCGCGTCGTCGTGATCGGCGCCGGCGTCGCCGGCCTCGCCACGGCGCTCCGCCTCGCGCCCCGGCCCGTCACCCTGGTGACGGCGAGCCCCCTCGGGTTCGGCACCGCCACGGGCTGGGCCCAAGGCGGCATCGCCGCCGCCATGGGCGCGGACGATGCGCCGTCGCTGCACGCCGCCGACACCCTGGCGGCGGGCGCCGGCCTGACGGAACGGGATGTCGCCGAGCGCGTCGCGGCGGCCGGCCCCGGCCTCATCGACTGGCTTGTCGCCCTCGGCGCGCCCTTCGACCGGGATACGTCCGGCGCCCTCGGCCTCGGCCTCGAGGCCGCCCATTCCCGGCGCCGCATCGTGCGGGCGGGCGGCGATTCCACGGGACGGCTCGTGCTGGAGACCTTGGTGCGGGCCGTGGCCGCCACCCCGTCCATTGACGTGGTGGTAGCCCATGCCCGCTGCCTCCTGCGCGACGCCCACGGGGCGATCGCGGGCGTGGTGTGCGAGCGTGACGGCACGCGCCTGCGCCTGCCGGCCCGCGCCGTGGTCCTCGCAACCGGTGGGATCGGTGCGCTCTACGCCTCCACCACCAACCCGCGCGGCGCCACCGGGGCCGGCCTCGCCCTTGCGGCCCGGGCGGGGGCCACCTTGCGCGACATGGAGTTCGTGCAGTTCCACCCCACGGCCATCGCCGTCGGGGCCGATCCGATGCCGCTGGCCACCGAAGCCCTGCGCGGCGAGGGTGCGCGCCTCGTCGATGCGGACGGGGCCCCGATCATGGCCGGCATCGCCGGTGGCGATCTGGCGCCGCGCGACGTGGTCGCCCGCGCGATCTTCCAGGCGCAGGGCCGGGGTGCCGGCGTCTTCCTCGATTGCCGGGGCGCGCTGGGCGCCCGGATGCCCGTGCGCTTCCCCACGGTGGCGGGCCTGTGCGCCACGGCCGGCATCGACCCGCAGCGTCAGGCGATCCCGGTGCGGCCGGCGGCCCACTACCACATGGGCGGCGTGAAGGTGGATGCGGCCGGGGCCAGCACCGTTCCGGGCCTGTTCGCCTGCGGCGAGGTCGCCTCCACCGGCCTGCACGGCGCCAACCGCCTCGCCAGTAACTCGCTCCTTGAGGCCATGGCGTTCGCCCCCTGGATCGCCGAAGCCATCGTCGACGTGCCGGTGCCGGGACCCGCCCAGCCCGAACCCGAGCCGACGCGACCGGCGACGGATCTATCGGCTATCCGCACCATCATGGAGACGCGGGTCGGCGTCGTGCGGGAGGCCGAGGGCCTCGCGCAGGCGGTCCGTCGCCTCGCCCCCGCCGCCCGGGCCGGTTGCGACGCCGCCCTCGTCGGCCTCGCCGTCGCCACCTCGGCCCTGTCGCGCCGGGAGAGCCGGGGCGCCCATTGGCGCAGCGACTGTCCCGATCAGGCGACGCCGCGCCATACGGAGACGACCTTGGCCGAAGCCTTGGCACTGGCCGAAGCTTTGGCCGAGACCGCCACGCCCGCCCTCGCCTGATCCGGCCCGCCGCCAGACACGCCCGGGAGGGCTGCCATGACCGACGACCTCCACCTCGTCCCCCTGCCGCGCCTGATGATCGAGCCCATCGTCAGGGCGGCCCTGATGGAGGATCTCGGCCGGGCCGGCGACATCACCACCGACGCCATCGTGCCGGCCTCCCTGACCATGAACGCCGTCATCGCCGCCCGTCAGGACGGCGTGATCTCGGGGATCGATGCGGCCGTCATCGCCTTCGGACTCATCGATCCCGCCGTGGCGGTGACGGTGGTGCGGGGCGACGGCGCCCGCGTGACGCCGGGCGACGTGGTGATCCGCCTGTCGGGGCCGGCCCGCGCCATCATCACCGCCGAGCGCGTCGCCCTGAACCTCCTGTGCCGGATGTCCGGGGTCGCCACCGCCACGGCGTCCCTGGTCGATGCCGCGCGGCCCCACGGCAAGGCCAGGATCGTCTGCACCCGTAAGACCACCCCGGGCCTGCGCGCCCTGGAGAAGCACGCGGTGCGGGCCGGCGGCGGCTCGAACCAC
This sequence comes from Methylobacterium sp. WL69, assembly GCF_008039485.1. Lineage (NCBI taxonomy): Bacteria > Pseudomonadati > Pseudomonadota > Alphaproteobacteria > Hyphomicrobiales > Methylobacteriaceae > Methylobacterium > Methylobacterium sp. WL69. The sequence goes on from NZ_VRUZ01000072.1 coordinate 12,516, forward strand.
CGCTTCGGCCTCGACGACGCCGTGCTGATCAAGGACAACCACGTGGCGGTCGCCGGCGGCATCGTCCCGGCCATCACCCGGGCGCGGGCCTATGCCGGCCACCTCGTGAAGATCGAGTGTGAGGTCGATACCCTGGCCCAGCTCGAGGAAGCCCTGTCCGTCGGCGCCGACGCGGTGCTCCTCGACAACATGAACCCGGATCAGCTGCGCGAGGCCGTGCGGATGATCGACGGGCGCGCCATCGCGGAGGCGTCGGGCCGGATCACCCGCGAGACCGTGGGTGCCGTGGCGGCGTCCGACGTCGATCTCATCTCCTGCGGCTGGATCACCCACAGCGCGCCGATCATCGATCTCGGCCTCGACGACGCCTGAATTTCGGGCCTGAACCGGGAACGTTACGGCCAAGGCGCCACAGTGTGGCCACGGAGTCACGACGTCGCGGCAACCGATGGTGCACCGCGGATAGCGCTTGGCTTTGCACAGCCAGCGTTTACGTCTTGGGCATGCTTCGCGCGGTACCGTGCGGCGAGCTGATCACCACTTCCGACTGCCCTCGAGAGGCCCCGATGCGCCGTTTCGCCCCCGCCCTCACCGGGCTTGCCTGCGCGCTTGGCGCGTGGGCCTCGCCCGCCGCCGCGTACGAGATCGACCCCCTCACCCGCCAGCCCCTCGACAACGCCCTGGTGCTGCGCGTGCGTCCGCAGGCCGAGCCGGTGGCCGCCGTCGCGGTGCCGACCGCCAACGCCTCGCTCTCGCCGGCCGACCCCATGGCCTCGGCCGTGCCGCAGATGTCGGCGATCCAGCGCGAGCAGGTGGCCTATGCGGGCAACTACGCCCCCGGCACCATCGTGGTCTCCACCGCCGAGCGCCGGCTGTACTACGTCCTCGGTGACGGTCAGGCCCTGCGCTACGGCGTCGGCGTCGGTCGTCCGGGCTTCACCTGGGGCGGCGTGCAGACCATCACGATGAAGCGCGAGTGGCCCGATTGGCGTCCCCCGGCCGAGATGCTGCGCCGCCGTCCCGACCTGCCGCGTTTCATGAAGGGCGGCATCGAGAACCCCCTCGGCGCCCGCGCCATGTACCTTGGCAACTCGATCTACCGCATCCACGGCTCCAACGAGCCGGAGACCATCGGCACCGCCGTGTCCTCGGGCTGCATCCGCATGACCAACGAGGACGTGAGCGACCTCTTCACCCGCGCCAAGGTCGGCGCGAAGGTCATCGTGGTGCGCTGATCGCGTCGAACGAAATTGAGCTGCTGAAGGGCCGGTGGAGACACCGGCCCTTTTTTAATTGCGCCTGGAGGCGCCGAAACCCGTAAGCAAGCTCCCTCGCCTACTCGGACGATTGGTGCCGATCCCAACGCATCGCCGCGTAACCCATGCCCACGATGACGAGGGGGAGAATGACGTTGGCGAAGACCCACAGCCCGCTCATCCGATCCTCCCGAAAACGTGACGCGCCATGGCATCCAACTGAATGGGTGCCCTACTTCGACACGGCGAAGAAGCGCGACAGCAGCCAAAGGGGCACCACCACCACGGCGCCCGCCAGGATCCAGCGGCCGAAATCGTGGAACGTGTCGAGGCCGAGATCGACCAGGGCGCGCACGGCGTCGTAGGCGTGCCAGAACAGCAGGCCCGGCGTGACCCCGAGCATCGCCATCACGGCGCCGACGAGGATCGACAGGAACAGCAGCTTGGCGAACACCGCCGCCGGTGACCCGCCGAGGAAGCGGCGCAGGGTCGAGCGGCGCGCCGGCTCGACGTAGCCGCCCGCATAGGGCTGGCCGGGAAAGGGCTGCGGACGGCGCGGGTCGTTGTCGATGCTCATCGGATGAAATGTCCTTGCGGCGCGCGGCCTGTGGTTTCTCTCAACCCGCCGAAGCCGGCGGAAGCGTGACCGAATCGACACACCCCGTCGAAACCGGATCGGCGCTCGGGCGTTAGGCGGGTTGCCGCCGACGGCGCAGGTGGCAATGCGCGCCGCGGGGTCCAAGTTGGTGCGACCTGATTTTTGTCATGAAACGAAGCGACCCATGATCGACCACGCCCTGTTCGACCCGGCGACGATCGATCCGGAGACCAAGCGGCTCAACGCCGAGATCATCGCCGCCCATGCGGCGCAGGCCGATCCGTGGTCGATCCCCATCGCCGAGGTCCGTGAACGCCGCCGCCAGGGCACCAAGGCCTCCCCCGCCATGCCCCGCAGCGCGCGGGCCGAGATCGTGACCATCGACGGGCCCGGCGGCCCCCTGTCGCTCAGGATGATCCGCCCCGACGCGAAGAAGTGGGCGAAGACCCGCGGCGCCTATCTCCACATCCATCGCGGCGGCTGGGTCTGGGGGGCCGCCGACGAGCAGGACCCCTGGCTCGAGCGCATCGCCGACACCTGCGGTTTCGTCTGCCTCTCCGTCGAGTACCGTCTCGCCCCCGAGCATCCCTACCCGGCGGCCCTCGAGGATTGCGAGGCCGCCGCCCTGTGGCTCGTCGGGCCGGGTCGGGCGGAGCTCGGGATCACTGCCCTCACCATCGGCGGCGAATCGGCCGGCGCGCACCTCGCCGTGATGACCCTCCTGCGCCTGCGCGACCGGCACGGCCTGCCCCGCGCCTTCCGGGGCGCCAACCTCAATGCCGGGTTCTTCGACCTCGGCCTGACCCCGAGCGTGCGCAACTGGGGCGACGAGCGCCTCGTGGTGAACACCAAGGATCTGACCACCTTCGCCAACGACTACGTCCGCGACGGCATCGACCGACGCCGGCCCGACGTGTCGCCCCTTTACGCCAACCTCGCCGGCCTGCCCCCGGCCCTGTTCACCGTCGGCACCCACGATCCGCTCCTCGACGACACCCTCTACATGTCGTCGCGCTGGGCGGCCGCCGGCAATGGCGGCCACACGGCGATCTATCCCGGCGGCTGCCACGTCTTCGTGCGCTATCCCGGCGCCATGTCCGAACGCGCCCTGGAGCTCATCGACCGCTTCCTGATGGCCCTCGCCTGAGCCCGCCTCCCCCGGACCACGCCCTGCCCGAACGGTTCGCGGCGTGGTTCTCCGCGCGGGGCTGGACGCCCCGGCCGCACCAGCTCGATCTGCTCGCCATCGTGCGGGCGGGTCGCTCCGCACTCCTGGTCGCCCCCACGGGTGCCGGCAAGACCCTGGCGGGCTTCCTGCCCAGCCTCACCGCCCTCGCCGATCGCCCCCCCGCGAAGACGTCGCGCGGGCTGCACACCCTCTACATCTCGCCCCTGAAGGCGCTCGCCGTCGATATCGCCCGCAACCTCGAGGCGCCCATCGCCGAGATGGGGCTGTCGATCCGCGTTGAGACCCGCACGGGCGACACGCCCTCGCACAAGCGCACCCGGCAGGTCGAGCGCCCGCCCGACATCCTGCTGACGACGCCGGAGCAGCTCGCCCTGCTCATCGCCCACCGCGAGGCATCGGACCTCTTCGCCAATCTGTCCTGCGTCGTACTCGACGAGCTGCACGCCCTGGTCACGTCAAAGCGCGGCGACCTCCTGTCCCTGGCGCTCGCGCGGCTGCACCGCCTGAGCCCCGGTCTCACCGCCATCGGCCTGTCGGCGACGGTGCGCGAACCGGACGACCTGCGGCGGTATCTGGTGCCGCAGCGCTCATTTGAGTCGGACATGCGCGGGTCCCCTCTCCTGGAAGGAGAGGGACAGGGTGAGGTGTGTGCCCCATCCGAAAAGGTCGCACACCTCACCCCAGCCCTCTCCTTCCAAGAGAGGGAGCACCGTGGCGACGACGCCCTGGTGCCCGGTCCGATGCCCATGGCCGACCTCGTCGTGGTGCGGGGCGGTGCGGCCCCCGACCTCCACATGCTCGACACCGGCCTGACCCTGCCGCTCGCCGGCCACACCGCTTGGCAGGCGATGCCGGCGATCTACGATCTCATCGGGCGCCACCGCACGGTACTGGTCTTCGTCAACACCCGGCTTCAGGCGGAATACACCTTCCAGGAACTCTGGCGGATCAACGAGGAATCGTACCCCATCGCCCTGCACCACGGCTCCCTCGACGCCTCCCAGCGCCGCCGGGTCGAGGCGGCCATGGCGGCGGGGCAGTTGCGGGCCATCGTCTGCACCGCCACCCTGGACCTCGGCATCGACTGGGGCGACGTCGATCTCGTGGTCAACATCGGCGCGCCGAAGGGCGCGAGCCGGATCATGCAGCGCATCGGCCGCGCCAACCACCGCATGGACGAGCCGTCGAAGGCCTACCTCGTGCCGGCCAACCGCTTCGAGATCCTCGAATGCCAGGCCGCCCTCGACGCCGTCGAGGCCGCCGCCCAGGACACGCCGGATGCCCGCCTCGGCGCCCCGGATGTCCTCGCCCAGCACATCCTCGGCATGGCCTGCGCCGACGCGTTCGATCCGGTGCGGCTCTACGACGAAATCGTCTCGGCGGCGCCCTACGCCACCCTCAGTTGGGAGGATTTCGAGGCGGTGGTCGATTACGTCGCCACGGGCGGCTACGCCCTGCGCGCCTACGAGCGCTTCGCCAAGATCCTGCGCGGCCCCGACGGCCTGTGGCGGGTGCGCGATGCCCGCACGGCCCAGCAGTACCGGATGAATGTCGGCACCATCGTCGAATCGGCCAAGGTGAAGGTCCGCCTCGCCCGGGCGAACCGGGCCCGGCCGGGGGCGGTGCTGCCCCGGGGCGGCCGGGTGCTCGGCGAGATCGAGGAGGATTTCGCCGATACCCTCACACCCGGCGACACCTTCCTGTTCGCCGGCGAGGTTCTGCGCTTCGAGGGCCTGTCCGAGGACGAGGCCCTGGCCACCCGCGCCGGTCCCGGCACCGACCCGGCGATCCCGTCCTACGCCGGCGCGAAGTTCCCGATCTCGACGTTCCTCGCGGCGCGGGTGCGGGCGATGATCGCCGATCCGTTCGAGTGGGACCGCCTGCCGAAGCAAGTCTCCGACTACCTCGTGCAGCAGCGCACCCGCTCGGTGCTGCCCGGCGCCACCGGCCTCCTGGTCGAGACGTTTCCGCGGTCCGGGCGCTACTACCTCACCGCCTTCCCGTTCGAAGGACGCCTCGCCCATCAGACGCTCGGCATGCTCCTGACCCGGCGCCTGGAGCGTGCGCGGATGCGGCCGCTCGGCTTCGCCGCCAACGATTACGGCATCGCCATCTGGATGACCCGCGATCTCTCCGCGCGCATCGCCACCGAGCCGGAGTTCCTGGATGCCCTGTTCGCCGAGGACATGCTCGGCGACGACCTCGAAGCCTGGCTCGACGAATCGGCGATGATGAAGCGCACCTTCCGGCAATGCGCCGTCATCGCCGGGCTCATCGAGCGGCGCTATCCGGGCCAGGCCAAGACCGGGCGGCAGGTCACCATGTCGACGGACCTCGTCTACGACGTCCTGCGCAAGCACCAGCCCGACCACCTGCTCCTGCGCGCCGCGCGCCAGGATGCGGCAACCGGACTCCTCGACGTGAGGCGCCTCGGTGTGATGTTGAGGCGCGTCCAGGGACACATCGTCCACAAGGCCCTGGACCGCGTCTCGCCCCTGTCCGTCTCCGTCATGCTCGAGATCGGGCGGGAGAAGGTCTACGGCGAGGGCGCGGACGAGATTCTGGCCGAGGCCGAAGCGCAGCTTCTCGAAGAGGCGCTGGGGTGCGAGATGCCTGATTGACAGCGCGCGGCGACGCGCCCCCTTTCAACAACGAGGATGCGGTTTTGGCGCTCGGCGCACGACTCGAGAAGACCACCAGGGCGCCCGGCCTGACCCTCGCCGGCGAACACCTCACCCTCGACCTGTGCGGCGGCCTGTGGCTGGCCGCCCATCGCACCCTGGTGGTGTCCGATCTCCATCTCGAGAAGGGCTCGGCCTTCGCGGCGCGCTCGGGCCAGTTCCTGCCGCCCTACGACACCCGCGAGACCCTGGCCTGCCTGCACGAGGTCGTCGCCCGACTCGATCCGGCCCGCGTCGTCGCCCTCGGCGATTCGTTCCACGACGCGCGCGGACCGGACCGGATGGAGCCCGGCGACCGGGCCATGGTGGCGGCCCTGCAGGAGGGGCGCGACTGGGTCTGGATCGCCGGCAACCACGACCACGCCGTCACCGAGGGCGTCGGCGGGCGCTACGCCGAGACCCTGACCCTGGGCGGCCTTACCCTCCGGCACGAGCCGAGTCCCAACGCGGAGGACGGCGAGGTGTCCGGCCACCTGCATCCCTGCGGCAAGGTCGCCATGCGGGGCCGTGCCGTGCGCCGCCGCTGCTTCGTCACCGACGGGCGCCGCCTCATCATGCCGGCCTTCGGCGCCTATGCGGGCGGGCTCAACGTGCGCAATCCGGTGTTCGAACCGCTGTTCCCGGCGGGCTTCACCGCGCATCTTCTCGGGGATGGCCGCGTCTTCGCCATCGGCCGGGCCATGCTGGCGAAGGATTAGTAGCCTTCTTCGGCGGCCTGCCGTCAGGCCGCCACGAGGAGGGACGTGCCCGCCACCGCCGACAGCACCAGCCGCAGCCGCCCGAGCCACACGGGCACAAGACCGCGGCGGGGCAGGTCCTGATCGACGAAGCCCCAGGACAGGACGAGGCAGCCGAGCATCCGCAGGTCCCACGGGGCCGGGACCGCGAGGGCCGCCCAGGCCAGGAGCGAGGGCACGATGGCGATGGCGTAGTCCGCCCCGCCGCCGCCGCGGGCCGCAGCGGCGCCCCAGCGGATGCCGCCGAGGAACGAGGCGACCACCGCCCCGTAGGTCGAGAGCACGGTGCGCGGACTCAAGCCGATGGTGCTGAGGCCGGCATCGCCACCGCTGACCGACAGGAAGGCGAAGCCGAGGAACGGAATCAGGCCGGCGATCCCGAGAATCAGGGCCGCCGGCGGTACCGTCGTCACGCGCGCCATCGGGTCTCCGGTCGTCCAGGAATTCACGTTCCGGCCGGCCCATGCCAACCCGGAAGGAATCGTCCCCTATCAAACGCCTCGGAGCGTCCGGGGAAAGGCGGCACATACCCGCAGCGCCGCGAGCCTATCCCCTATCGGGGGCCGGGCCCGCGGCCTCAGCCGCGTCGCGGCGGAACCGAGACCGGGACCGGCGGTGCCGCGCCGAGCAGGCTCATGGTCCGGGGGGCGATGGCGGGCGCCGGGGGCTCGTTGTGGGCGGGATCGGGCGTCTTGGCCTTGAAGGCCGCGACGAGGCCGCGCGCCGCGGCGAGATCCTTCGGCTCGAGTTTGGCGGCGACGTCGTCGCGCTTCTTGGCGGCGTCGGCATCGCCCTGCGCGCCCGCGGCCGAGAACCACAGGTAGGATTGCACAAGGTCCTGCTGCACGCCGAGGCCCCGGGCGTAGAGCACCGCGAGGTTGTACTGGCTGTCGCGCAGGCCGTACTCCGCCGCACGCCGGAACCACTGCGCGGCCGTGGCGTAGTCGGGCTTGCCCGACGCCGTGGGATTCTCGGCGTGGATCACCGCGAGGTTGTGCATGGCGCGGGCGTTGCCCTGATCGGCCGCGCGTCCGTACCACAGCTTGGCCTGGGCCAGATCGCGGGGCGCGCCGAGGCCCTTCTCGTGCAGGCCGCCGAGCTTGTACTGGGCCGGCGCGTAACCGGCCTGGGCGAGCTTGTCGTAGAGCTTGCGCGACAGGGACAGGTCCCGCGTCACCCCGCGCCCGTCGGAAAACCGGGCGGCAAGGTCGTAGATGGCCGCGCCATCCCCGTCCAGGGCCGCGTGACGGAGGGGGGCGAGGGTCTCGGGGATCGCGGCGAGGTCCGCCGACAGGGCGGCCATCTCGGAAACCTGCGGCATCCCTCGGGTGGCGCCGGCCTTCGCAGTCTCGGATTTCGGGGTCTCGGCTTTCGGAGTCTCGAGCTTGCCGGCCACGGGTTTCGCGGCCTCGTCCCGGATGACGGCCGGATCGGCGAGGGCCTGGGTCGTGACCGGATCGGGCACGGCCGCCGGCTGGGGGCTCTCCGGCACGGCCACCGCTGCGGTCTCCTGGACCGGACGGTTCGTACCGATGGCCTGGAGGGCGCCGAGCGCCAGGATGATGGCGGCGAGCCCGAGGAGCAGGGGCTTGCGCCGGCGGTCGATCTCCCTGCGCAGGCGGGCGAGCGGACCCGGTGCCGGGGCCTCGTCGCCGACGGCCGCTGCGGCGGGACGACGCTCGCTCAGGTTCGTCCCGCTGCCGTTGGCCTCGGCCTGCGCCACCTGGGCCGCACGCCGGGCGGCGGCGATGAAGCTGGTCTTGATGTCGCCATCGGAGACGACGGGTGCCTGCGGGTCCGCGTCGTCGCGAAGCGGCTCCCGGCCGGGCCGCCGTGTGCCGGGCTCCAGGGGAAGGTCGCCGAGGACGGCGTCGGGGCGCGGCCGCTCGACCTGCGGGTCGGCGCGACGGGCGGCGCCCCTGGCAGCCGGATTGATCGCAGTCTTGGGGATCGTGGGCTTGGGCATCGCGGCAGCGGCGTCGGCCGGCGGTATCGCGGCGGTGGCGAGCACCCGTTCCGTCGCCGCGCGCATCTCGAGGGGGCCGTTTGCGGTCTCCGTCGGGACGAACCGTCCGGCGAGGCGCTCGAGGACCGTATGGACGCCGGTCAGGGTCGATTGCAGGCGCTTCTCGGACGCCGCCTGCTGGTCGCGCAGGTCGGCGAGGCCGGCCTGGAGTCGGTCGAGGTCGCCGCCGCCGACGGTCTCGGCCATGGCGTGGCGGGCCGCCCGCTCGGACAGCGGCGCCTCCTCGCGCAGGGCGGAGACCTGGGCGAGGAGATCGCCCATGGTCCGCTCCAGCCCGACGAGGGCCGGATCTGAGTCGCGGGTATCGATGCGGGCGGCGAGCGCCAGGACCTGATGCTCAAGGGCGTCGAGCCCCTCGGCCGAGACGGTGTCGGAGGTCCCCATCCGGTCGACCTTGACCGAGAGGTCGTGCAGCATGCCGTGGATGGCGGCGAGATCGCCGTCCGGCACCACCGGCCGGCGCAGGCTCGCGCCGAGGCCTTCCAGGCGCTCGATGAGATCGCCCACGGGATTGATGTGGACGCGGTCCACCTTCTCGGACAGGGCGTCGATCCGATGGATGATGGCGGCCGAATCGGGAGCTTCGGTGACGGCGGTGACGTCGCGCAGGGCGTCGAGCTTGGCCGCCATGGCGTCGATCCGGGCCTCGAGGCCGCCCTGGGCGGGGCGTTCCAGGCCCGCACGGATTTCCTCCAGCAGGGGACGCAGGGAGGCCACGTTCGCCTGGGCGCCGGCCTCGGTCCGGAGGCGCGCGATCTCGGCGCTGATGGCCGCGACGCCGGAGGTCAGGACCTCGATGCGCTCGGGCGCCGCCAGTCCGGCGATGGCACCGCGGATCTCCTGCAATTCGCGAAACAAGCCATCGAGGGCTTCGCGGTCGGCGAAGGCTTCGGGACCGCTGCGCAGGACCGTGTCGACCCGCGCACCGAGGCTTTCCAGGTCGGCGGCGAGGCGGGTCTGGACCTCCCGGGCCGTGTCGCCGCACAGGCGATCGACCTCGGCGCGGATGCGATCGAGGGGGCCGGTCACGGCCGAGAGATCGGCCTGGGCCGGAGACCCCTCGACGCCCGTGGCGAGGGCGTGCATCGCCGCCTCCAGGGCGCCGACCTCGCGGCCGGTGGCCAGACCGTCGAGGGAGGCGCGCAGGCGGATGGTCTCGCTGCGCAGGTCGCCGATGACCGTGGCGGCGGGTGCCGGGTGCGCGTCGAGCTCGCGCTGCCGCTGGCGGATCTCGCTCACGGCGTCCCGGACTTCGACGGCGGCCGAGCGGCCCCGGCGCCCGATGGGCCGGGGCGCCGTGATCTGCTCGCCGAGTTCGGCCATGCGCCGCTCGAGTTCGGCGAGGGTGCGGGCGGCCGCGGCCTGCGCGGCCGTGTGCTCCCCGGCGATCCGCTCGTCGATGGCATCCAGGCGCTGCATCATCCGCGCGAGGGCCTGCGCCATCGGGTCGGGCATCGCCGGCGCGGGTGCGGTCGGGACCGCCGCGAGGGCGGGTTCGGCGGCCGGACGGGCGTCCCCGGCCACGAAAGCCGGCGCCGCATCGGGCAGCTTCGGCTGCGCCGGGGCCTTCCCCGCCTTGGCTGAGTTCTCCTTGGGGGGATTTTCCTTGGGGGGATTTTCGCGCGGCGCGGTCGACGACGTCTTGCGGGGCGGTCCCGAAGCCTTCGCCGACCGCGAAGCCCTCGATGGCTTGTTTCGCGAATTGCAGGAGATCCGCGGTGC
>NZ_VRUZ01000073.1:0-22653 GCF_008039485.1 Methylobacterium sp. WL69
GTGCGCCGGTGCGGGCTCGGCCCGGCGCACCGGGCGCGACGGCTCGGCGGTGGTCGCCACGGGCTCCGGATCGGCCTCCACCGGGGCGGGCGACCGGTAGAGCTGGACGATGCCCGCCAGTCCGGCCGCCACGATCAGGAGGACCACGACCCGGAGGAAGGCTGAACCGCTGAGCATCGAGGCGGACTCACGCACGAGAACAAGGCATTCCGCTTACCATGGGGGACGAATCGGAGTCTCGACGCCGCCGCCGCCGGCCGCAAGCTCCTGTCGATAAGATCGCTTTTCCGTCGCCGGCGGGTTGTCCGGAGAAAAGTCCGCCCGAATCCCGCGTGCCGTGCGGCGCCTGCGACAGGCGCACGCGGCCGGGCGGGATCGACGCCCGCGCCCGCCGCCGCCATGGTCCGCGCCGATGCCCGCACCCGCGCCCCTGACGTTCGAGCCCTCCATCGCCGCCGGGGAGGACGACGTCGCCAGCGCCTCCGACAATGCCGGTCCGCGGGCCATGGCCATCGTCGACCTCAACAGCGCCAGCGTCGCCGACCTCAACGGCCTGAAGGGCGGCGGCATGATCGGGCGCGCCATCGTCCAGAAGCGCCCCTACGCGTCCGTGGATCAGCTCCTGTCGAAGCGGGTCCTGAGCCGGAGCACCTACGAGCGGATCAAGGATCAGGTCACCGTGCGTTGAGGGCGCGCGGCGGGTAGCGCCCGGCGCGGCGGATGCCTACACTGAGGCGCGGCGACGCCAGCCGTATCGAGCCCAGGACCGACCATGTTTGCGCAAGCCGGTGGCGTGACCTTTCGCGAGGATCTCGGCGTCGAGGAGACCACCGAGACCGACAACGTCGTCCGCTGGGACGGCGAGAAGCTCTACGTCGAGCACGACATCTATCACAACGGCCAGCTCGTCCACCGCAAGTACCGCAAGACCGTCACCGAGCCCGTGGCCCGGGCGCTCCAGGCGATCATCAACCGCGCGCAGCAATAGACCCGCGTTGCGGCGCCTCGCCCACATCTCCGACCTGCATTTCGGCCGCACCGATCCGGCCGTGGTCGAGGGCCTCGTCACCGAGCTGAACCACGACCGGCCCGACCTCATCATCGCGTCGGGCGACTTCACCATGCGGGCGCGCAAGGTCGAGTACGAGGCCGCCCGCGCCTTCCTCGCCCGCCTCGACGCGCCCTGGATCGCCGTGCCGGGCAACCACGACATCTCGCCGTTCCACTTGGTGCAGCGCTTCCTGCGGCCGTTCGCGCGCTACCGCCGCTACATCGCGGCCTCGACGGAGCCGACCCACCTCGACGACGAGATCGGCATCGTCTGCCTCAACACCGTGCGGACCTGGGCGCCTGAGGCCGACTGGTCGCAGGGCAAGATCCGCCATCGCCAGATCGTGCAGGCGGAGGCGCGGCTACGGGCGATGCCCGAGGGCGTGTTCCGCATCGTGGTCGGCCACCACCCGTTCATGCCGCCGCCCTGGGACGAGGAAGCCCGCCTCGTCGGCCGCGCCGACCTCGCGCTCGCCGCCTTCCGGCGCCAGGGCGTCGGGCTGACGCTCGCCGGCCACCTCCACCGCCACTACGCCCGCTTCGCCGAAGCCGACGGAGCGGGGCCCGAGAACGATACGGTGGACCGGGGCGTCATGCGCGGCCGGCGCGGCCACCTGCTCGCGGTGCAGGCGGGTTCGGCCACCTCGACGCGCCTGCGCGGCTCCGAGCCCAACGCCTACAACCGCATCGTCATCGCGGACGGCGCCGCCACCGTGACGGTGCGGCTGTGGCACGGCACCGGCTGGCGGGACGCGGAATAGTCGTTCCGCGGGCGCCCCGTGCGCATGCCCGTCTCCCCTTTGCGGGCTACGGCATTCGCACAATCGCGAACGGGCCGATCTCGTGCGGAGACGGGGCTGACGGCATCCGGATGCGGGCTTGAGGCCCACGGGTGCTCCCTCTCCTTCCAGGCACGGCGATCGCAGATGGGTGCATGCGTTCGGGCCAGCCCTTGCACCTTCGTGCAGACCGTCTGCGCGCATCCCCCTCTCCCCGCGTGCGGGGAGAGGGCCGCAGGCACCCCGTCGTGCCTGCGGCGAGCGAAGGCGAAGCCGCAGCGACGGTGAGGGGGCTGCGTCGAAGGAGTCTCATCCGGATTCGCCCCCTCACCGTCGGCTGCCGCCTCGACGCGCTCCCCGGCAGGGGGGAGACGCGTCCCTCTCCCCGCACGCGGGGCGAGGGGATGCGCACGGGGGGCCGCGCTTCGTCGACAGCCCCTTCGGCGGCGGCTTCAGGCCGCGACCCTCATCTGCGATCGCCCTGCCTTCCAGGAGAGGGGACCCGTGCTGGCCGCGACATGTGTGAATGCCGTAGCCCGCCGGAGGGGGCAGCGCGCCTTACTTCCCGATCCAGTCGTGCCCGGCCACCACCGCCTCCACGGGGCGGGTCCATGTGCCCGGCTGGTCGGTGGCGCCCGAGCCGAGGGCGCATTGGACCATGACGCTGTCGCTCCAGCGGCCGTACTTGTAGCCCACCGCCGGCAGCAGGCCGACGCGCACGAACCCGCAGGCCTCGTGCAGGCGTAAGGACGCCTCGTTCTTCGCGTCGATGTAGCCGATCATCTGGCGGTAGCCGCCCGCCGCGCAGGCTTCGATGAGGGCCGGGAGCAGGCGCCGGCCGATGCCGGCGCTGAGGTGCTCGTGGTGGACGTAGATCGAGTGCTTGAGGGTGTAGCGGTAGGCCGGACGCTTGCGGAACGGCACGGCGTAGGCGTAGCCGGCCACGACCCCGTCGCGGTCGGCGACGAGGTGGGGCAGGCGCTTCTTGCGCATGGCCTTGCGGCGCTTCTTGAGGTCGTCCGGGTGGAGCGGGTCCTCCTCGAAGTCGCCGACGTCGCCGACCCCGCGCCGGATGTGGTGGGCGTAGATGTCCACCATGTCGGGCACGTCGGCATCCGACGAGGGCCGGATGACGAGGTCGGGATCGCTCAAAGGTGCGGCCCGCGCCGGCATCACCGGGTCTCGCGCATGATGCGGGGCTCGCGCATGACGTAGGTGTGGAACCGGATGGTGCCGTCGGGATCGACGTTGCGGAACACGCCCTGGATCTCGGCCTCGAAGCCGGGGAACAGGTTCGCCGAGCGCTCGAACATCTTGAAGTAGTCCAGCATGGGTTTGGCCCGCTCGTCCAATCGCTCGCCCGGCAGCACCGTGCCGATGCCCGGCGGGTAGACCAGAAGCAAAGTCGTCGCCACACGGCCCTCGGCTTCCGCGATGGGCACGTAATCGACGTTGTTGCGGGTCAATTGCTGCACCGCTTCCTTCGGGGTCATCACCATCTCGGGCAGGTGGCCCGGCTCGAACTGCTTGCGCTGGAGGGCGCTGGTGCCGGCCTCGCGGTGGAAGGCGTGGAAGTCGGCGCAGAGGTCGCGCAGGCGCACGCCCTTGTAGCGGTTGGGCCGGCGCCGGACGAACTCGGGCATGGCGTCCTCCAGGGGCACGTTCTCGTCGTGCAGGCGCTTGAAGCCGACGAGGCCGGAGATCAGGGTGCCTGCCTTGGAGGATTCGACGCCGGGCGTCAGGAGGAAGAGCAGGGAGTTGAGGTCGTTCTTCTCCGGCACGATGCGGTTCTCACGCAGGTACTGCGCCACGATGGGGGCCGGTACGCCGTGGTCGGCGTACTCCCCCGTGCGCCGGTCGAAGCCCGGTGTCAGCACGGTGAGCTTGTTCGGGTCGGTCATGGCGTAGTCGGGCGCCACGTGGGTGAAACCGTGCCAGGCCGCGCCCGGGGTCAGCTCCCAGTACTTGGCGTTGCCGGCGAGCTCGTCGGTGGAGAGGCTCTCCCACGGCACCTTGCCGTCCGGGCCCTTCACGGTGTCGGGCACGAACGGGTCGAAGAACCAGCGCTTCTGGGGATCGCCCTCCTTCTCCTCGAACTCGCGGCGGATGGCGCGGACCTTCTTGCGCCACTCGATGCCGAGGCGGATGGTGTCGTCCCACAGGACCACGCCCGAGCGGCCCTTCATCATCTGGGCGCCGACGTCGAGGGAGGCGAACAGGGGGTAGAACGGCGAGGTCGAGGCGTGGACGAGGAAGGTCTCGTTGAAGCGGCGGTGCTCGATCCGCCGGGTCTGGCCGCGGATGTGGCTGTCCTTGGTGTGGATCTGCGACGCCTGCGAGAAGCTCGCCAGCTGCTTGTGGGTCGACTGGGTGGCGATGATGCCCGGCGAGGTCTCATCGAGACCCTTGAGCCCCATGGCGAAGCACCCGGCGAAGAGCGGGTGGAACTTCATGAAGCCGGCCCAGGCCTCGTCGAACAGGATGTAGTCGCAGAGGTGTCCGATCTTATCGACGATCATCTGCGCGTTGTAGATGGTGCCGTCGTAGGTGCACTGCTCGACCACCGCCACGCGGAACGGGCGCTCGCGCTTCCACGCCTCCGGGTCGGTGATCAGCGGGTTGTCGCGGATCTTCTCGCGGATCAGGGTCTCGTCGAGGGCCTCGTGGTACATGGGCCCGATGAGGCCGAAGCAGTTGCGGTCGGTCTCGAGGAAGACCGGGATCGCGCCGCCGAGGAACAGGGCGCCGTGATGGGCCGCCTTGTGGTTGTTGCGGTCGAACAGGACGAGGTCGCCCTCCGCCACCAGGGCCGAGAGCACGATCTTGTTCGAGGCCGAGGTGCCGTTGAGGACGAAGTAGGTCTTCTCCGCCCCGAAGATGACGGCGGCCTCCTTCTGCGCCTTCAGGGCCGGGCCCTCGTGGACCAGGAGGTCGCCGAGGTCGAGGACCGAGTTGTCGAGGTCGTCGCGAAACACCGCCTCGCCGAGGTGCTCGACGAAGATGCGGCCGATGGGCGAGCGGTTGTAGAAGATGCCGCCGTTGTGGCCGGGGCAGGTCCAGAGCTGGTTGCCCTGCTCGGCGTAGTCGACGAGCGCCCCGAAGAACGGCGTCTTCAGGGTCTCGGCGTACTGCTTCACCCGGCTGACGAGGCCGCGGGCGATGTAGTCCGGGGTCTCCTCGGCGAGGAAGATGTAGCCGTCGATGAAGTCGAGCACCTCGACGGGGATGTCCTCCAGGCGCTTCCGGCGGACCATGATCACGATGGGCATTTCGAGCCCGCGCTTGCGCATGAGGTTGATCAGCGCCGCCGCCTTGCCGTCGAGGCCGCGCTTGCCCCAATCCACCACCATGCAGCCGATGGCGGAATCGGTCTGGACCGCGATGGCCGCGTCCTCGACGCGCCGGGCCCGCACCACCTCGAAGCCGAGCTTTTCGATGGAGGTGAGGATCTGCTGGACGCGCACGCCCTCGAGATCGTCCGGATCGAAGTTCGGCGCGCACATCAGCACGGTGAAGCGGCGGAAGAAGTCCATGCGGGGAAGGCTCCAGACGGGGTTGGGCGCACCGTTCGCGCCGGGAGGTGACGCTTCGATGACGAACGCGGGCGGGGCGCGGGGATTTCAGGCGCTCCGCCGCGCGACAGGACGCCGGCTTACGACCGGGCGCGGCGTTTGACGAGCCCGAGGCGGCGGATCACGCCGTAGACCGCCAGGGCCGCGAGGCCGCAGATCCCCAGCGCCAGGAACGAGCCGTTCTCGAACTCGCCCAGGAACAGGCCCTTGGTGTTCATGCCGAACACGCCGGTCACCAGGGTCGGCGGCAGGAACAGGGCGGTGAGCACCGACAGGGTGAAGAGCTGGCGGTTGGTCTCGGCGGCGGTGCGGCCGGCGATCTCGTCCTGCAGCAGGCGGGTGCGCTCGGACAGGACGTGCATGTCGCGGTGGAGCGAATCGAGGCGCTGGACCACGCGGGCGGCCATGGTCACCACCGCCTCGGGCAGGGCGTCGTCGTCCTCGTCGGTCTCGGCTTCGAGGCGGTGGAACACGGCGGCCAGGCCCGAGAGCTGGCGGTGCTGGCGCACGGCCTGCCGGCGGATGGGGGCCAGGGGCTTCGGATCGGCGGCGCGGGTCTCGTCGAGGACGCGGTCCTCGATGATATCGAGTTCGTTGGAGAAGCGCTTGGCGCAGGCGTCGAGGGAGGCGACGACGCCCTCGACGAGGCGCTCCAGGAGCCGGGCCGGCGAGGTCACGCGGGCGCCGGCCAGCACCGCGTCGCGGGCGGCCTCGGCGCCGGCGGTGGCGTGGCGCCTGCCGCTGACGAGGACGTTCGGGCCGAGGACGCAGTGCAGGCGCCCCGTCGGTTCCTCGCCGATGGCGCCGTCGAAGGCGCGCTCGCGGTCGGCGATGACCACGCCGAGGCAGGTGCCCTCCACCACCACGCGCTGGTGCTCGTCGCGCCCGAAGGTGGCGGCCGACAGGCGCGGCGGCCCGAACCGCCCGGCCTCGATGAGCCCGGCGACGCGGGCGTCGATGAGATCGACGTGGAGCCAGACGAAGCCCGCGCCCGCCGCGTCCGGTGCCGGCAGGTCGGCGGCGGACGCGATGGGCACGGCGCGGCCCTCCCCGTCGAAGCGTAGGGCGAACAGCACGCCCGGCAGGACGGCCTCGTCGGTGAGAAGGCGCGGCATGGGTTTTGGCCGTGTCCCGTGCCGGCAAAATGCCGGATCGTCCCCGGCTCCATCGCCCGCCTCGGCGACACCCTGATGACGCTTCCCCCTTCCTGGACGCGCCAGCTCGCCTTGCGGATGGCGCGGCGAACCGGCCCTGCGCCCTAAGCCGGCGTGCAGTCCATGCCGTTGCGGCGCGCATTGTCGATGCAATGCGCCTTGCTCGTGTATGATTCTGTCGAAGCCCCGACGATCCGTCCGTTCGGTGAGGTGCGGCGCCAGCGCCAGTCGGTCCCGCTGCCGTAGATCTCCCAGGTGTCGCCGTTGCTTCCCTTACAGCTGCTCATCAGTGCCTCGCTGGAAAAAACTCTAGGTAACAATTTAAACTCTAGAGAATTTTTTGACTGTATTCTAGTGGCCTGGGCCACCGACATCGGCCGGACCGTCCGAAATGACTGCCCCGTCGGCGCGATCGGGGCCGATGGTCGGCGTCGCCGGTGATGCCCCTGCCACGCCCCCGGTACGAAGGGGCGTGCTTCGCCGAACTGTCATATCGCCGTGATCTAAGCGTCCGACAGACGGCGGGGCTTCGGGAAGACAATGGATCACGGGCAGCGGGCGGGCGGCTTCGACCTCGAGGCGATCCGGCGGGAGGTCGCCGACGATTTCGACGAGGAGCTCGAGATGGAGCTGGACGAGGAGCGCCTCGAACAGCTCGCCGACGCCGTCGGGGGGGCGCCGCGGCCGCCGCAGATGGACCGCAAGCGCTATTTTCGCGAGCTGTTCCGGCTCCAGCACGAACTGGTGCGCCTGCAGGACTGGGTGCAGGCCCAGAAGCTGCGCGTGGTGGTGATCTTCGAGGGCCGCGATTCCGCCGGCAAGGGCGGCGCCATCAAGCGCATCACCCAGCGCCTCAACCCCCGCGTCTGCCGGGTCGCCGCCCTGCCGGCCCCGAGCGAGCGCGAGCGCACCCAATGGTACTTCCAGCGCTACGTCAGCCACCTGCCCGCGGGCGGCGAGATCGTGCTGTTCGACCGCTCCTGGTACAACCGCGCCGGCGTCGAGCGGGTGATGGGCTTCTGCACCCCCGACGAGGTCGAGGAGTTCTTCCGCTCCGTGCCGGAATTCGAGCGGATGCTGGTGCGCTCGGGCATCATCGTGCTGAAATACTGGTTCTCCATCACCGACGAGGAGCAGGAACTGCGCTTCACCATGCGCATCCACGACCCGCTGAAGCAGTGGAAGCTCTCGCCCATGGACGTGCAGTCCCGCCGCCTGTGGGAGGACTACACCAAGGCCAAGGAGGTGATGCTCGCCCGCACCCACATCCCGGAGGCGCCGTGGTGGGTGGTGGAGGCCGTGGACAAGAAGAAGGCCCGCCTCAACTGCATCGCCCACCTGCTGTCGCAGATCCCCTACGGCGAGGTCGAGCATCCGCCCGTCCACCTGCCCGAGCGCGAGCGCCACGACGACTACGCCCGCCAGCCGGTTCCGCCGGAGATGTTCGTGCCGGCGGTGTTCTGAGGCGGTGTTCTGGAGGAGGCTCGCCGCCCCTACGGGCAGGCGAGCCCGTAGGGCGCCACCACGATGTCGCCCTGGCGCGGGTTGTTGAGGGCGATGGGTTGGGTGCCGCCGCGGCCGACGGCGACGTAGCAGCGGTCCAACACCGCCACGGTGTCGAACGCGGCCCGGAACGCGGGCTCCTGCGGGACGGGTTCGAGGCCGGCGACCCGCGACCGGCAATAGACCGCGACGTCGACCCGCCCCGACTGGCGGTAGAGGATGGTGCGGGCCCGGCGCGGCTGCACGGTGATCGCCGGGCCGCCATCCTGGCTGAACACCACGTCGTGGACCGTCCGGTTGATCACCTGGCGGGTGCAGCCGGCCTGCGCCGCCTGCGCCGTGCCGAGGGCCAGCCCGAGCGCGGCGACGCCGGCCGCGTGTCGCATCCATCCGCGCATGAATCGTCTCCCGAGGGCGCCGCCGTCGCGCGCCGAATGCCAAATCCGACATCAACGGACGCGTCCGGCGGGCGTTCCCGGCCGGGTTGATTCGGGCGGCCGGGCTGGGCATGCCGGGGGCACCGCCCACGCCACCCCGGACCCGCCATGAGTGCCGCCCCGACCGCCGCCGACGAGATCCTGTTCACCCAGGACGCGGCCGGCATCGCCCGCCTCGTCCTCAACCGGCCCCGGGCGCGCAACGCCCTCACCTTCGCCATGTACCAGGGGATCATCGACCACTGCGCCCGCATCGCCGCCGACCCGTCCGTGCGGGTGCTGGTGATCACCGGGGCCGGCGACAAGGCGTTCGCCGCCGGCACCGACATTGCCCAGTTCCGCGGCTTCTCGTCCGCCCAGGATGCCCTCGACTACGAGCGGTTCATGGACCGGGTGATGGGCGCCCTGGAACGCCTGCGCGTGCCCGTCATCGCCGCCATCGCGGGCGCCTGCACCGGCGGGGGGGCGGCCATCGCGGCGTCCTGCGACCTCCGGATCGCCACCCGCGACGCCCGCTTCGGCTTCCCCATCGCGCGGACGCTCGGCAACTGCCTGTCGCTCGCCAACCTCAAGCGCCTCTCCGGCCTCGTCGGCCCGGCCCGGGTCAAGGACATGATCTTCACCGCCCGCCTTATTGGCGCGGAGGAGGCCCTCGCCATCGGCCTCGTCGGCGAGGTGGTGGCGGACGCCGACGCCCTCGCAATCCGCGCCACCGAACTCGCCGGCCTCGTGGCCGGCCACGCCCCCCTGACCCTGCAGGCCACCAAGGAAGGCCTGCGCCGAATCCAGGATGCCGACGACACGGAAGGCGAGCGCCCCGGCGACGACCTCATCCGCCTCTGCTACACCAGCGCCGATTTCCGCGAGGGGATGGAGGCGTTTTTGGGCAAGCGCGCGCCGGACTGGACGGGGCGGTGATCGGATCGGATGCCGGACGGCTGTTCTTCGAGAACCCGCTCAGGCCGCGCGGCCTGCCAGGCTGCTGGGATCACCTTCGATGAGCGTGAAATCCGTCTCGATCCCGCCACGCAGCGTGTCGATCAGACTTTTGAAGCGCGGACCGACCGTCGGCATCTCCGCACCGTTCCCGCCCATCCAAAAGAGCGTCACCAGAACCTCGAGCGACGCCCCGTCGACGACGGCTTTGATCCGATTGAACTTGTGATCGCGATGCGGGTGCGCCGTGCTGTCCGTGAGCATTTTCGTCAGGAAGCCGATGTGGACGTCGAGATCGGATGTCTCGAGATAGGCTTTCGTGTTCAAGAACCAGTATCCCGTCGGCCCCGTCTTCTCGATCCCCCGACGGCCGACTCCGTAGGTCTCGCCCTTCGCGTATGAAAGAGTCGGCCGAACCCGCAGGAGATCGCTCAGGGACGACGGATCGAGGGCATCCCCCTCGAACCGGATGGTTGCGAACGCCCTCAGGGCCGATGACGATTCAGTCTTCATCATAGAGGTTGCCGATCTCCTCGCCCCGCGCGTCAGTCACGTCTCCGTTGTCGTAGATCACGATGTTGTCCGCCCCGCGAAGCCGTGCGGCGGCTTTGATGGAATGGATCGCCGCACCGACGTCCGCCTCCGTCAGATCCAGCACTCGGCTCACATGGGAGACGGGGTTCCCGCCCTTGTCCCAGATGATCCGTCGGTGGAGGCGTGTTCGCGTCATCGCGCCAGAGCCCGCCTCCGTGGAGCTGAAGCCCCCCATCGAAGGTGAGCGTATCGCAACCTTGCCCCGCGACAAGTCCCCCCGGACACCGCGTTGCGAGATCGCTCGCAGGCGAACGGCCCGAACCAGGGGTCCGGGCCGCGCGTCGCCAGCTCCAGGCCCGCCCTACCGCGTCGACGGCAGCAGCCAGTTCGGCAGCCACAGGGCGATGCCGGGCACCAGGCAGAGGATCAGGATCGCCACCGCCATGAGCATCACGAAGGGCAGGGTGCCCCAGATGATGTCCTTCAGGGGGATGTCGGGGGCGATGTTCTTGATGACGAAGATGTTGAGGCCGACCGGCGGGTGGATCAGGCCCATCTCCATGGTGATGGTCATGACGACCCCGAACCAGACGAGGTCGAACCCGGCGGCTTTCAGGGGCGGCAGGATGATCGGCGCCGTCATCAGGATGATCGAGACCGGCGGCAGGAAGAAGCCGAGGAGGATCACCAGCCCCAGGATCGTCACCAGCAGTACCCAGGGCGACAGCTGCATCGCCACGATGGCGTTGGCCGCCGATTGCGAGATGTGCAGGTAGCTCATCACGTAGGCGTAGAGCAGGGACATGCCGATGATGAGCATCAGCATGGTGGATTCCCGCAGGGTGGCGGCGAGGATCGGGTTGACATCCTTCGGGCGCCAGACGCCGTAGATGATGGCGATGAGGCCGAGGGCCAGGAGGCCGCCGAGGCCCGCCGTCTCGGAGGGGGTCGAGTAGCCGCCGTAGAGGGCGACCATCACGCCGGTGAGCAGCACCACGAAGGGCAGCACCCGCGGCAGCGTCGAGAAGCGCTCGCGCATGCTGTAGGTGTCCTCGGCGAGGATCGGCGAGGTCGTGCCGTTGCGCTCGTAGGCCGCCTTCGCGGCGGCGTATTCCGCCCGGAAGCGGTAGACCGACCAGGCGGCGAACAGGCCGACCAGGAGCAGGCCCGGCCCGATGCCGGCGAGGAACAGGCGCCCCAGGGACTGCTCGGCCGCCACCGCGTAGAGGATCATGGTGATGGAGGGCGGCAGCAGGATGCCGAGGGTGCCGCCGGCGGCGATGATCCCGGCGGCGAAGCCCGGCGAGTAGCCGCGCTTGCGCATCTCCGGGATGCCGGCCGAACCGATGGCCGAGCAGGTGGCGGGCGAGGACCCCGCCATGGCGGCGAACAGCGCGCAGGCAAAGACGTTGGCGATGCCGAGCCCCCCGGGGATGCGGTGCATCCAGGCGTGCATGGCCGAGTAGAGGTCCTGGCCGGCTCGTGAACGGCCGATGGCCGCGCCCTTCAGGATGAAGAGCGGGATCGACAGCAGGGTGATGGAGGCCATCTCCTCGTAGACGTTCTGCGCCACCGTATCGAGGGAGGCGCCCGGCATGAAGAAGTACATGAAGGCGAGCGCCACGAAGCCGAGCGCGAAGGCGATGGGGATGCCGGCCAGCATGGCGCTGAGGGTGGCACCCGCATAGAGGAAGCCGATGGCCGCGACGCTCATGGGTGGGGGCTCGTCTTGAGGGTTTCGGAGTTCAGCTCGGACCCGAGCCCGACCTTCGGATCGGCCCAGCCGGCGGCGCGGGGGCCGTAGTTCAGGGCCTCGGCGATCTGCAGCAGGAACTGCAGGGCGAGGAAGCTCATGCCCACGGCCATGAGGGCGTAGGGAATCCACAGGGGCGGCCCCCAGGTCGATTGCGACACCTGCCCGTCGACCCAGGCCTCGTGGAACAGGCTCCAGCTTTTCCAGGCGAAGAACGTCACGAACACGATGCTGATGACGTCGGCCATGAGCAGGCGGGCGCGGTTGATCCGGGGCGAGAGCAGGCCGCTGAGCGCCTCGATGGCGACGTGGCCGCGCCGGGCCTGGACGGCGGCCGCCGAGAAGAAGGTGGCGCCGACGATGAGGAACACCGCCATCTCGTCCTGCCAGTCCGTGGGCTCCTTCAGCCAGTAGCGCACGAACACGCTGTAGCTGAGCACGAGGCAGGCCCCGACGAGGGCGAGGCCGCCGAAGACCATCACCACGCCGTTGATGGCCTTCATCGTGCGATCGATGGCCCCGAGCAGGCCGGGGACGCGGGGTTCGGGCGCGGCGGGCGCCGATTCGGAGGCGGCCGAGGCCGCGTCGAAGGCGTGGCTCACGACACCTGCTCCGCCAGCTTGAGGAGCTCGGCGCAGCTCGCGGACTTGCCCGCGAAATCCTTCCAGGCGGTGTCCTTGGCGATGTCGCGCCACTGGCCCAGGGTCTTCTCGTCGAGCTGCTGCACCTTGGCGCCGGCCTTGCCGAAGACCTGCTCGACGCGGGTGTCGTCCTCCTTGGCGCCGGCCTGCCCGAACGTCTCGAGTTCGGCGCCGATGGTCATGATGAGGTCCTGCTGGTCCTTCGGCAGGCGGTCGAACACGATCTTCGACATCATGATCGGCTCCCACATGAGCCAGTAGGTGTGCTGGGCGCCCGACGTCAGGGACTTCGACAGTTCCTCCAGGCGGAACGAGATCAGGCTGGTGGAGGAGGTGATGACGGCGTCGCACGCGCCCGTCTGCATGGCGGCGTAGGATTCGTTCGACGGGATCGACAGGGTGGCCGCCCCCGCCGCCTTCATCATCAGGTCCATCTCGCGCGAGCCGCCCCGGACCTTGAGGCCCTTGGCATCACCGGGCGTGAACAGCGGCCGGTCGCGGCTGGCGACGCCGCCGGCCTGCCACACCCACGACACCACCACGACGCCCTTGGATTCGAGGATCTCCGTGAGCTTGCGGCCGACGGGGGCGCTCTTCCAGGCCGTGGCCTGGGCGTAGGAGGTGACGAGGCCCGGCATCAGGCCGATGTTCATCTCCGGCACCTCGCCACCCGCATAGGGGCTCGGGTAGAGGGTCATGTCGAGGGCGCCCTTGCGGATGGCGCCGAACTGGGCGTTCGTCTTCATCAGGGACGAGCCGGGATAGACCTGGAGCTCCAGGGCGCCCTTCGAGCGTTCGGCCAGGGCCGCGGCGAACTTCCGGCACGCCCGATCGCGAAAGTCGCCCTCGTCGATGGTGCCGCCGGGGAACTGGTGCGAGATCTTCAGGGTGGTGGCGGCCCGGGCCCGCGACCCGAGGGACAGGATGGCGGGCGCGGCCAGGCCGGCGGCGACGAGGGTGCGGCGTGTCAACGTCATGGCGTCTTCCTCCTTCGGCGGGCTGGCCGCCCACCCGGTTTTTGCGGTGCAGCATTTATACTGCGATGCCCGCTATTTATACCAGAGAACGACGGCTTGTATATTTTGTCAACCGGGCCGCATAAGGTGGGGGTAAGTAAACGGGCTGGCGGAGGGCGAGGCCGTGGCAGAGGAACCGGAGCGATGGAACCCGAGCGCGTGAACCAGTCCCTGCGCCTGCGCCAGACCATCGAGACGGAGATCGTCGACGGCCGCCTCGCCATCGGCGCCCGCCTCGACGAGACCGAGCTCGCCGAGCGGTTCGGGGTGTCGCGCACGCCGATCCGCGAGGCCCTGCTGCAGCTGGCGATGACGGGGCTGGTCGAGATCAAGCCGCGCCGGGGCGCCCTGGTGAGCGCGCCGGACCCGCAGCTGCTCATCGCCATGTTCGAGACCATGGCGGAGATCGAGGCCGCCTGCGGGCGCCTCGCCGCGCGCCGCCTGGTCCCGGCCGACGAAGCCGCCCTCAAGGCGGCGCTCGCCGCCTGCGGGGCGGCCGCGGACGCCCAGGACCCGGAGCGCTACTACGAAGAGAACTACGTCTTCCACACGGTGGTCTACCGGGCCTGCCGCAACGCCTTCCTGGCCGAGCAGGCGCGGCTGCTGCACCGGCGCCTCGCGCCGTTCCGCCGGATGCAGCTGCGGGCGCGCCACCGCCTCGGGCAGTCCCTGGCCGAGCACGAGGCCATCGTGGCGGCCATCGTGGCGGGGGACGAGACCGGCGCGTCCGAGCTCCTGCGCGCCCACGTGATCGTTCAGGGCGACCGCTTCTCCGACCTCGTGGCGAGCCTGCGGACGATCAACGACGCGGCGTGACCGCCGGCGCCGTCCGGCCGGGGCGCGGCCGGGATCACTCCACCTTCTCGTAGGGGTAGACCCCCCACAGGCGCTCCTGGCGGACGTAGCCGTCGACGTCGCCGCGCTTCTGCGGCAGGGCGACGATGACCCGGCACCAGGTGCCGCTGCAGCTCTTGACGCTGCCGATGACGCCGGCCTGGAGGCGCGCCTCCTCGGCCGACGCGTCGTCGGCGCGGGCGTAGAGGGAGGTCTCGGCCTTCACCTCACTTTTGCCGTCCCCCTTGCCGTCCCCTTTGCCACCCGCCCTGGGCGCCGTGACGATGGAGGTGCGCCGCCCCGACAGCAGGGAGTGCAGCACCCAGCCCTCCGTGCCCTCCGAATCGCGGATGCGGCGCCAGGTCTCGAACTCGGCCACGATCTCGACGGGCAGGCCGGCGCGCTGGAACACCCACAGGGTGCGGTGATCCTTCGACGGCCCCTCGCGCAAGTTCACCCGGTCGGTCTTGAGGCTGGCGTAGCGCGGCAGGGGCAGCCCGGTCTTGGCGCCGACGGACGCGCCGGGAACGGCCACCGGTGGCGCCGCCCGCGCCGGCGCCACCGGGACGACGGCCCCGGTCGCCGCGAGGGCGAGGGCCAGGGCCAGGGCCAGGGTCGGGGCCAGGGTCGATCGGGAGGGCAGATCAGGCGCCATCGTCCGGGGTCCTTCCGCGCGGGGCATGCCGGTCCGGGCCGGCATCCCCGGCCTTGCGCGGCGTGCATTGTGTTCCGGCGCCCCTCTGGTAGAGAAGCCACCGGGGCCGGAGACGGGCAGCGCATCGCCGCCGGTTTCGGCCCCGGGTCGATCCGGTTGTCCCGATCTGTCTTGGCCGATGGTGGTTAACGCGCCGTAAGCCGCCACGCCATCCCGGCGAGCCCGTCATCCCGGGAACGAACAAAGGGCGAGCCGAAACCCCGGCCGGACCCCGACGGGGCGAAACCGGGGATCGTTCGCGTCGAGGAGGGTGCATGCAGTCGCTCAAGCGCAAGCCGCTCGTTGTGGTCACCCGCCGCCTCCCGGAGGTGGTCGAGACCCGCATGCGCGAACTCTTCGAGATCCGCCTCAACCCCGACGACAAGCCCCTGGCGCAGGAGGCCCTGGCCGCCGCCCTGCGCGAGGCCGACGTCCTCGTGCCGACGGTGACCGACGAGATCGATTCGGGGCTGCTCGCCCAGGCCGGTCCGAACCTGCGGCTCATCGCCAATTTCGGCAACGGCGTCGATCACATCGACGTCGCCGCCGCCCTGGAGCGCGGCATCACCGTCACCAACACGCCCGGCGTGCTGACGGAGGACACCGCCGACATGACCATGGCGCTGATCCTGGCGGTGGCCCGCCGGGTCACCGAGGGCGCGCGCATCATCCCCGACGACGCCTGGGATTCGGGCTGGTCACCGACCTGGATGCTGGGGCGGCGCATCACCGGCAAGCGCCTTGGCATCGTCGGCATGGGCCGCATCGGCCAGGCCCTGGCCCGCCGCGCCAAGGCGTTCGGCCTGCAGATCCACTATCACAACCGCCGCCGGGTGCCGGCGACCATCGAGCGCGACCTCGACGCCACCTACTGGGAATCCCTCGACCAGATGCTGGCGCGCGTCGACATCGTCTCGGTGAACTGCCCGCACACCCCGGCGACCTACCACCTGCTGTCGGCCCGGCGCCTCAAGCTGCTCAAGCCCGAGGCCATCGTGGTCAACACCGCCCGCGGCGAGGTCATCGACGAGAGCGCGCTGGCCCGCCTCATCGAGGCCGGCGACGTCTCGGGCGCCGGCCTCGACGTGTTCGAGCAGGAGCCCTCCGTGAGCCCGCGCCTGATCAAGCTCGCGCGCGCCGGCAAGGTCGTGCTCCTGCCGCACATGGGTTCGGCCACCCACGAGAGCCGCATCGACATGGGCGAGAAGGTCATCATCAACATCAAGACCTTCATGGACGGCCACCGGCCGCCCGATCGCATCCTGCCCAGCATGCTCTGAGGACAAGGTCCGAACCTGCGGTTGACCTCGGAACGGGCCGGGACACGGCACGTTGACGGGCGTCCGGCATGTGGTGGGCCGGGCGACAGCGCAGATCGGGAGCAATATGGCCGCGGACACTCCGTTGAGCGACGCGTTCCGGCACTTCTCGGACCTCGTACCGGTGATGATGTGCCGCTCGGACGCCGAGGGCCGCGCCATCCATCACAACGAAGCCTGGCTCCGCTTCACCGGCCGCACCCCGGCCGAGGAACGCGGAGAAGGCTGGCTCCGGGGCCTCCATCCCGACGACGTCGCGGCCTTCACAAGGATCGTCGAGGACGCCCGCCTTGCGCGAAAACCCTTCACGGTGGAGTTCCGCCTGCGCCGGCACGACGGCGCCTATCGCTGGCTCCTCGACACCGCCAAGCCCGTCTACGAGGGCGGGGCGTTCCAGGGCTTCATCGGCGCCAGCTTCGACATCACCGACCGCAAGCTGGCCGAGGACCAGTCCGAGCGGGCGCTCGTCGAGAAGGAAGCCCTCCTGGCGGAGGTCTACCACCGGGTGCGCAACAACCTGCAGGTGATGGTCAGCCTCATCGGCCTCTACGGCCGGGCGGCGCCGGCGCCGTGCCGGGGCAGCTTCGAGGCCCTGGGCCAGCGGGTGCGGGCCATCGCCCTGGTGCAGCAGCACCTGCACGAGGCGCCCCACATCGCCTCCATCGACCTGCGCGACTACCTGCACCGCCTCACCTCGGGCCTCGGCCAGCTCCGCCGGGCCGGCCGCATCAGCGTCACCATCGACGGGTCCGGCACCAGCCTCGTCGAGCCGCGCACGGCCAACGCCCTCGGGATGATCGTCGCCGAGGTGGTCTCCGAGTGCCTCGACACCACGGCCGAGAGCGTCGCCTGCGCCATCGGCATCACCATCGACGCGGCGGCGGGCGCCCCCGTGCGCCTGTCCGTCGTCTCGGGCAGCGACGCGGAGGCCGCCCCCTCCGGCAAGGCCGAGGTGCCCAATCTCGGCCCCCGCCTCATCGCCGCCTACGCCGCCCAGGCCGAGATCGCCGCCCGCGGCATCGGCACCCGGGCCGAGCCCCTCCACCTCCAGCTGCCCGAGGTGCTGGTGCATCCGGTGGAGTAGGCGGCCTCGCGAGGGGTCGCATCCGGCGGCCGGTCCCCTATATCGGGGGCTTCCCGCCGGCCACGAGACCGTTCCCGCCCATGCTGCCGCCCATCGCGACCATCATCGAGAATTTCGGCATCCTCGACGAGGGCCCGGACCAGATCGAGTACCTGATCGAGCTCGGCCGTGCCCTGCCGCCCTTCCCCGACGCGCTCATGACCGAGGCCAACCGCGTCCACGGCTGCGAGAGCCAGGTCTGGGTGGCGTCCCACATGGACGATTCGCAGGCGCCGCCGCGGCTGAACCTGCGCGGGACCAGCGATTCCGTGGTCACCAAGGGCCTGATCGCCCTGGTGATGGCGCTCCACGACGGACGGACGCCGCAGGAGATCGCGGATGTCGACGTGTTCGGGGTGTTCAAGGAGATCGGCCTCGGCTCCCACCTCACGTCGAAGCGGGCCAACGGGGTCCGGGCCATGGCCGAGCGCATCCACCGCGATGCGGCCCGGCTCCTGGCGGCCTGAGCCGAACCGCTCCCATCGCCCTCAGGGGCGCCCGGCCGCCGGGGCGTCGCGCCACAGGCGCATCCGGCCCCGGTCCGGCCCCACCGCCTCGCGCTCGAGGCCGTAATGCTCGGCGAGGCGCCCGAGGGCGATGCGGGCCACCACCTTGGCCGAGCGCACCGGCCAGCGCCGCTCGGCCTCGATCCGCTCGAGCCCCTTCAGGAACCCGCACAGGTCGATGAGCAGCCCCGACAGGTCGTTGCCGACGGCGGCGAGGGCCGCGCGCACGCGCTGACGCGCCGCCAGCATGGCGTCGGAGGCGCTGGACGGATCGCGGGCGCCCGAGCCGTCGACCTTCACCCCGCTCCAGTCCGGCCCCAGGCGCGGCAGCATCACCGCCTGGGTCAGGTCGCGGCGCAGGCGCTCGCCGGCCTCGTAGCAGGCCGCGTCGATGAGCGGCACGCCGTCGCGGTCCCGGCGCCGGGCCATCCAGGCCAGCGGACTCTCGGCGGCGTCGCGCAGGGGGCGGGCTTCGGTGCGGTCGGGCCGGTCGCCGGCTTTGGCCCCAGCCTTGGCCCCGGTCTTCGCGGGGGCGTCGCGCCCGCCCTCCGCGACGAGGTCGAGGTGCTGGGCGAGGTAGGGCGGCTGGGCCCCCGCCCGCTCGCGCCGCAGGCGGGCGCGCCCCGCCGGGCTGATGGTGAGGCGCGCGTGGCGGCCCGTGGTCCGTTCGGCGAGGTCGGCCGACAGGAGCGCCGCGCCCGCCGCCGCCGCGAAGCGTCCGGCCCCGAGGGAGATCCCGCCGCCGCCGCTGCGCACGATCAGGCCGTCCCCCGGCGCCGTCGGGTCCGGTAGGGCGTAGGCCCCCTCCGCCGCGAGGGCGCCGAGCAGCCGCACCGCTTGGCGTCCGAGGACCGGCGCAAGGCCGCCGGGACGGGCCGGGAGGCGGGACCCCGATGGGACGAAGCGAATTCTGTTCATGTTTTGTTCCATAAGCGACGCGGGCGGCGCCGGCCGCCCTGCAACCCATGGTAAAGGACATAAATCCTAAATCAAGCCCCGTTCGACGCTGCTCGTCCGATTGCCGGACCGCGGGACCGCGGGACCGCGGGACGGGATGGGCCCCGCACGTCCATCCGGTCCGGGCGCCGTCCCGTCCGAACCCGGAACGGCGGCGCCCGTCTTCATCGAGGATCGAAGCGCGGTCAGGCGGCTTGGTCGTAGTTTCCGTTGCGGGTCTGTCCGAGGCCGATGGCCTTGGCGAGGTCCGAACGCGCCTTGGCGTAGTTCGGCGCGACCATGGGATACTCGGGCGGCAGGCCCCACTTGGCGCGATACTGCTCGGGGCTCATGTCGTACTTCGCGCGCAGGTGGCGCTTGAGCGACTTGAAGACACGGCCGTCTTCCAGGCAGATGATGTGGTCGGCGGTCACGGACTTCTTCACGGACACCGCCGGCTGCTGCGGGGCGGAGGGCGCCTTGGGCTCTTCCTGCCCGCTGCCGATCTGGACCAGCGAACCGTGGACCCGGGCGATGAGCTGTGCCAGCTCGGCGGAGGGAACCGGATTGTTGCTCACGTAGGCCGAGACGATATCGACCGTCAATTCCACGTAATCCACCGAATTTTCGATTTCGCTCATAGACTTAAGGTTTCCTTCCATGCGCCCTCGTCGCGGAACCGATGCAGAACAATCGATCCCGTGGCCTATGCGTTCATGGGTTGATGCTGGTTTACAGCATTGAATGCCGCCCTCCCGCAGGAGTGTAATCTATGACGGCGTCCAATGCTATGGCGCACTGGTGAGATAGACAGTTCGAAGTCGAGAAACAAGGCATTCGACCCCATCGCCCCGTGCGACACTGGTTTGAACGATAATTCATTTGTTTCCGTCGTGCGGCCCGGCACGGGTGGCACCCATAAGCTTCGGCCCGGTGCGACAAGGTACTATCGATCCAGTCGATTGCGGCCCGGGCGGCTTTGCCGCAAGGGGGCTTGGCCGCACAGGAGTTTGGCCGCGAAGCGGTCGGCCGGACCGGGCGGGTTTCCCGAGCCGGCCCGGGACTTCCGCCTTGCCGACCGGGCGCCGACACGGCACACGGCGGGGACGATGGCGTGCGGAACCCGGCCGGACCGTGCCAAGCACCTCCGCCCGGTCCCGCGCCAGCCCGATCCGAGGATTTTGGCCATGGCATCCGACCGTCTTCCCATCACAGTTCCGTCAGCGGCACCGGTGGCCGAGGCGCGGCCCCACGCTTTCACGGTCCACGACCGGACGATCACCGACGATTATGCCTGGCTCAAGGCGGAGAACTGGCGCGCCGTCCTCAAGGACCCGGCCGCCCTGCCCGACGACATCGGCGCGTACCTGAAGGCCGAGAACGCCTACGCGGACGCGGCCCTCGCGCCCGTCGCCGAATTGCGAAAAACCCTGGTGGCCGAGATGCGCGGCCGCATCCGCGAGGACGACAGCGGCGTGCCCGAGCCCGACGGGCCGTTCGCCTACTACACCCGCCACCGCGACGGCGGGCAGCATCCCCTGGTGTGCCGGCGGCCCCGCACCGTCGTGGTGATCCCGGGTCAGGGCGCCGAGACCGCCGCCGAGGGCGGGCCCGAGGAGGGCGAGGTGATCCTCCTCGACGGCGACACGGAAGGGGCGGGCCTCGCCTTCTTCGAGATCGCGGCGGCGGTGCATTCCGACGACCACGCCCGCCTCGCCTGGAGCGCCGACACCAACGGCTCGGAGCTCCACACCATCCGGGTGCGCGACCTCGACACCGGCCTCGACGGCCCCGACCGCATCGAGGCGACCACGGGCGAGGTGGTGTGGACCAAGGACGGCGGCGCCTTCCACTACGTGCAGCTCGACGACAACCACCGCCCGGCCCGGGTCATGCGCCACCGCCTCGGCACGGCGCAGGCCGAGGACGCCCTCGTCTACGAGGAAGCCGATTCCGGCTTCTTCGTCCACATCGAGGAAACCCAGTCGGGCGACTACCTCGCCATCACGGCGAGCGACCACGAGACCTCGGAGGTCCGCCTCGTCGACCGGGGCGCCGCCGACGCCGTGCCCGTGGTGGTGCAGCCGCGGACCCCCCTGCTGATCTACTCCGTCGAGAACTGGGGCCCGCACCTCTTCATCCTCACCAACGCCGGCGGCGCGGTGGACTTCAAGATCGCCACCGCCCGGATCGAGGCGCCGGGCCTCGCCCACTGGAACGACGTGGTGCCGCACCGGGCCGGCGTGATGATCCGCCACCAGCACATCATCGCCGAGCACATCGTGCGCCTGGAGATCGAGAACGCCCGGCCCCGCATCGTCGTGCGCGACATGGCGGGCTCCGAGCACGTGGTGGCCTTCGCCGAGGAAGCCTACTCGCTCTCGCTCCAGCCCGGCCACGAATTCGAGACGGCGGTGATCCGCTTCACCTACTCGTCGATGACGACGCCGGCCGAGACCTACGACTACGATTGCGTCACCCGCTCGCGGCAGCTGCGCAAGCGCCAGGCGATCCCAAGCGGCCACAAGCCGGAGGACTACGTCACCCGCCGCCTGTTCGCCACGGCGCCGGACGGCGAGACCGTGCCGATCTCCCTCCTGCACCGCCGCGACCTCGTCCTCGACGGCGCGGCGCCCCTGCTGCTCTACGGCTACGGCTCCTACGGCACCCTGATGCCGGCGGCGTTCCGCACCAACCTGCTGTCGCTGGTCGACCGCGGCTTCGTCTACGCCATCGCCCACGTGCGCGGCGGCACCGAGAAGGGCTGGAACTGGTACCTCGACGGCAAGCGGGAAAAGAAGCCCAACACCTTCTCGGATTTCGTCGCCTGCGGACGGGCGCTCATCGAAGCCGGCTACACCGCCGAGGGCAACATCGTCGCCCATGGCGGCTCGGCCGGGGGCATGCTCATGGGGGCGGTGGCCAACCTCGCGCCGGAGCTGTTCGCCGGCATCGTCGCCGACGTGCCCTTCGTCGACGTGCTCAACACCATGCTCGACGCCGACCTGCCGCTGACCCCGCCGGAATGGCCCGAATGGGGCAACCCGGCCGAGAGCATCGCGGCCTTCGAAACGATCCTGTCCTACTCGCCCTACGACAACGTCGCCGCGAAGGCCTATCCGGCGATCCTGGCGCTCGGCGGCCTCACCGACCCGCGCGTGACCTACTGGGAACCGGCCAAATGGGTCGCGCGCCTGCGCGCCACCCTGACGGGCGGCGGCCCGGTGCTCCTGCGCATCAACATGGAGGCCGGCCACGGCGGCGCCGCCGGCCGCTTCGACCGCCTGGAGGAAGTCGCCCTCATCTACGCCTTCGCCCTCATGGCCGTGGGCCGGGCGGAACGCTAGGGCCGATCGGCCTCGACCGCCCCGCTTCGGTCCGGCTCTCGCCGACCCCTTCGAGCAGGGCGATGGCCGATGGTTACGCGTTCCCGCACGAGAACGCGGACGATCCGAGCGCATTCCCCTCTCCCCGCCTGCGGGGAGAGGGCCGCCGGCACCCCGTCGTGCCGGCGGCGAGCGCAGGCGAAGCCGCAGCGACGGTGAGGGGGCTGCGTCGGAGGAGCCTCTTCCGGATTCGCCCCCTCACCGTCGGCTGCCGCCTCGACGCGCTCCCCGGCAGGGGGGAGACGCGTCCCTCTCCCCGCAGGCGGGGCGAGGGGATGCGCAACCGGGACACGACATCTTCACCCGTCTTCACGTGCGTTCCAAGCCGTGAACTCCATCGGGCATCGTCCTCCCCCGCAACGGGGTGGAAGGACTCAACCCGGCCGCCTGATCTCTCAAGGGACGTCAGGGCTGAGGGGCGGCCTGCGGCTCGGGCGCGTCCTGGCGCCGGGCGGCGTCCTCGGCGGCGCGGGCCTGGCG
>NZ_VRUZ01000074.1:0-22450 GCF_008039485.1 Methylobacterium sp. WL69
GGGGCTTCGGAGACGGCGGCGGATTCTCCGGCGGGGGCGGCTCGTCGGGCGGCGGAGGAGCTTCGGGTGACTGGTGAGCCGATTCTGGGCCGGGACGCGCGTGCGCGGATCGCCGAGGCCGTCCGCCGCGCGGAAGCGGCGACGTCGGGCGAGATCGTCGTTCTGGTTGCGGCCCGTGCGGGTACGTACCGCTCGGCCCCCCTGCTGTTCGCCCTGGCCTGCGGTCTTCTCGCGCCCTGGCCCCTGATCCTGCTGACGCCGTGGAGCGCCGTCTCCATCGCCCTCGCCCAGGCCTGCATCGTCCTGGCCGCCCTCGCGGCCGGCCTGCACCCGCGCGCGCGGATGGGTCTGGTGCCGCGCGCGATCCGGCGGGCCCGGGCGCACGAGGCGGCCCGGCGCGAGTTCTGCTCGCGCGGTCTGTCCCGCACGCCGGACCGCACGGGCGTCCTGATCTATCTCGCCCGTGCCGAGGGGCATGCCGAGATCGTGGCCGATGCGGGCGTCGCCGCACGGGTCCCGGCCGCCGCCTGGGAGGCGGCCATCGCCGCGCTCCTGGCGGCCCTGCGCCGGGGCGAGATGGAGGCCGGCCTCGTCGCCGCCGTCGAGCGCGTCGGGGCTATCCTCGCCGCCGAACTGCCCGACCGTGACGGCGGCCTCGATCTTCTCCCCGACCGGGTGATCGTCGTCGACTGACTCCGCCGCCGCGGCCGGAGGGGGTGACACTTCGCAAACGGTGACACTTGGCAAATGATGTCCGCCGATTGCGCGAGACGTCTGGCCCTCGTTGGCAAATTGCGTAACAAGGGGGCTTGACGATCTGCCAGCAAGGACAGGTCGCGGGAGCGAGACGTCGATGAGTGCGATCACCAAGCATGGGCCATGGGCCCTCGTTGGAGCGTTGGGCGCCGCCGCCCTCGCCATCGTAGCCACCACCCGGGGCGAAACGGTCAACGCCCTCTGGATCGTCGTGGCGGCGGTCTGCACCTACCTGATCGCCTACCGCTACTACTCGCTCTTCATCTCCACGAAGGTCATGCGCCTGGACGACCGGCGCCAGACCCCGGCCCACGTTCACAACGACGGGCTCGATTACGTCCCCACCAACCGCAACGTGCTGTTCGGGCACCATTTCGCCGCCATCGCGGGCGCCGGGCCCCTGGTCGGCCCCGTCCTCGCCGCGCAGATGGGCTACCTGCCGGGCCTGCTCTGGATTCTCGCGGGCGTCGTGCTCGCGGGTGCCGTGCAGGACTTCATGATCCTGTTCATCTCCATGCGCC
Source organism: Methylobacterium sp. WL69 (assembly GCF_008039485.1). Classification (NCBI taxonomy): domain Bacteria; kingdom Pseudomonadati; phylum Pseudomonadota; class Alphaproteobacteria; order Hyphomicrobiales; family Methylobacteriaceae; genus Methylobacterium; species Methylobacterium sp. WL69. The sequence goes on from NZ_VRUZ01000074.1 coordinate 1,278, forward strand.
GCGACGGCCGCTCCCTCGGTGAGCTGATCCGCGCCGAGCTCGGGACCATTCCGGGCGTCATCGCCCTGTTCGGCACCTTCATGATCATGGTGATCCTGCTCGCCGTCCTGGCGATGATCGTCGTGAAAGCCCTGGCTGAAAGCCCGTGGGGCACCTTCACCGTCGCGGCGACGATCCCGATCGCCATGATGATGGGCCTCTATGCCCGCTACATCCGCCCCGGCAAGGTCGGCGAGGTCTCGATTCTCGGCTTCGTGCTGCTGATGCTCGCCATCGTCTACGGCGGCAACGTCGCGGCCGATCCGTACTGGGGGCCGTTCTTCACCTTCACCGGCACCCAGCTCACCTGGATGCTCATCGGCTACGGCTTCGTCGCCTCGATCCTGCCGGTCTGGCTGCTCCTCGCCCCGCGCGACTACCTCTCGACCTTCCTCAAGATCGGCACCATCGTCGGCCTCGCGCTGGGCATCGTCTACGTCGCCCCGCACATGAAGATGCCGGCGGTGACCAAGTTCGTCGACGGCAGCGGGCCGGTCTGGGCCGGAACGCTGTTTCCGTTCCTGTTCATCACCATCGCGTGCGGCGCGGTGTCGGGCTTCCACGCCCTGATCTCGTCCGGCACCACGCCGAAGCTCATCGAACGCGAGTCGGACGCCCGGTTCATCGGCTACGGCGGCATGCTCATGGAGAGCTTCGTGGCGGTGATGGCCCTGGTCTCCGCCAGCGTCATCGAGCCCGGCATCTACTTCACCATGAACTCGCCGGCCGGCCTCGTCGGCACCACGCCCGAAAGCGCCGCCGCCGCGGTGACGAAGCTCGATCCGGCCTTCGCGATCACGGCGGAGCAGATCGCCCAGACCGCCGTCGATGTCGGCGAGCACTCGATCATCTCCCGCGCCGGCGGCGCGCCGACGCTTGCCGTCGGCATGGCCCACATCATCTCCTCGGCCATCGGCGGCAAGACGATGATGGCGTTCTGGTACCACTTCGCCATCCTGTTCGAGGCTTTGTTCATCCTGACCGCCGTGGATGCGGGCACGCGGGCCGGCCGCTTCATGCTGCAGGATCTCCTCGGGCTGATCTCGCCGACGTTCAAGGACACCACGGCCTGGGCGCCCAGCATCCTGGCCACCGCCCTCTGCGTCGGCGCCTGGGGCTACTTCCTGTACCAGGGCGTCACCGATCCCCTCGGCGGCATCTACACCCTGTGGCCGCTGTTCGGCATCTCGAACCAGATGCTGGCCGCCGTCGCCCTGACGCTCGCCACGGTGGTGATCTTCAAGATGAAGCGCGAGCGCTACGCCTTCGTCACGATCATCCCCACCGTGTGGCTGTGCATCTGCACCCTCACCGCCGGCTGGCAGAAGATTTTTTCGGCCGACCCGAAGATCGGCTTCCTGTCCCACGCCGACCGGTTCTCGGCGGCGATCGCCGAAGGCAAGGTGCTGGCACCGGCCAAGAACATGGCCGACATGCACAAGATCGTCTTCAACGACCGGATCGACGCGGCCCTCGCGGTGATGTTCGTCGGGCTCGTCGTGGCCATCGGCGTCTTCGGTATCAAGGCCTGCGTGAAGGCCTATCGTGCCGACCGCTGGACCGCCCTGGAAAGCGGCGGCCCCGCCGCGGTCGCTGCGGAGTAAGCACCATGGCGCTGTCGTCGATGGAATTGCGGGACCGCCTCAAGACCTTCTCGAAATGCGTCTGCGACGGCGCCCGCCTCATGGTGGGGCAGGGCGATTACGAAGCCTATGCTAGCCATATCCGCCGCACCCATGCGGACCAGGAGCCCATGAGCGAGCGGGAGTTTTTTCGCAATCGCGAGAATGCCCGCTTCGGGGTGGGGAACCGCAACGGGTTTCGCTGCTGCTAGGGAGACTGCCGGCGTGACCGCTCGGCGGCCCGGCCCGAGACATGGTTTCGAGCATCGTTCGATGGCGCCGGCCTGATCCTTTCAGGTCGGCGCCTCTCGTTTCGATCCTCTGAAAAGTCAGCCAACTTACAACCAAAACGTGAAAAATCTCGATCGGTACACGCGAAACTATAGCCAGATCGCCCGACGAAGCTTAAGCCTATCGCGATGGCTCTACGGACGACGTTGATATGGCTACGTGTACCGATACTGAAGACGCTCTCGCGGTGCGCAGAACACACGTTCAGTTCGATCGCAACCTTGTAGGTCTCGACCGGATCGTTATTCGTGGTGCGCTCCTGTCGATGGTTACGTTCGGCGTGTACCGATTCTGGTATATGACTGAACTGCGGCGATTCTTCTGGTCGCGCACCCTGATTGCTGGAAGTCCTGCGCAGTACACCGGGCGCGGCAGAGAGTTATTCATCGGATTTCTGATCGCGACGGCGGTCTTCCTGCCGATCTACCTTGCAATCTGGATCGCCGCGCTCTCGTTTCCCGAAATCGCTGATTTCAGCACGCTCCTGCTCGTTGTCGTCCTGTACCCCCTCGTCCAATACGCAAAGTACCGCGGGCGTCGTTACCGGACATCGCGCACGTCGTGGCGCGGCATACGCCTGAGCCAGGACGGCTCGGCGCGCATCTATATGAGCAAGTCGGTCGGGTGGACGATGCTGTCCCTGGCGACCTTCGGCTTGGCCTACCCGTTCATGCGCGCGAGCCTCGAGCGCTATCGCATCGACCATACGTTGGTCGGCACGAGCCGGATGAGTTCCGCGATCGACGGATGGGTCCTGGTCAAGCCGTGGCTGATCTTCCACCTGTTTTCCATAACCCCCGTCATCGTGGCGGCGATCGCATTTCTCATCGCAACGGATTTCACCATCCCGCGCGATCTCTTCGTGCCTGATCTCGCTGGCCCTCCCGGAAAGTTGACGATCAACGAGGATTACATCGAAACCAACGTTGTTTTCTCAGCCGCGATTCTCCTGGTGACCGTGTTGATCTGCTTGTTGCTGGCGATCTCGCTCGGTCCATTCTACCGGGCGAAGGAATTGAAAGCGTTCCTGAACGCGGTGAGACTCGGTGAGTGTCGTCTGGAGTCGAGGCTCAAAGCGCGCACGATTTATGCAGCCTACAGCTGGTACGCGCTCGCCTTCGCGGGCTTTGTCGGTCTTCTCCTCGGGATCACATCGGTGGTCCGACCCGCGTTGACTCAGGTGGGCGGCTATACGCCGACGCAATCGATCACCCTGGCGCTTCTCGTCCTCGCCTACCTGGCGGGCGCCTTTCTCCTGAACCTGCTCTACGTGAGGGTCATTCAGATCCGACTCTGGCGCGCGGTCGCCGAAACGACCGCGATCGAAAACGGGGACGTCCTGGAGGGAATTACGGCATCGAGACATCGCGTGGCCGGCGCCCTGGACGAGGGGCTGAGCGATGCGATGGGCGTCGGGAGTGCCTTGGAGGCAGGGCTCTGATGCGCGGGCCCGTTAATGCGGGCAGCGCGCCGTGACGGCCCCTCCGACGGCGAGGGGCGCCTATTTCGATGGCTTCGAGGCCAGGGCACATCCCGTCACCCTGCATCTGTCCGACCATCTCGAAATCGTCGGACCGGATCTGTACCTCCGTTGGAATCCGGTGGATCTCGTCGCGGACGATGCATCGGCGCCCCTGTTGCGCGTCGGCCCGCGCTTCAAACAAGACCGGGTGGAAATCCAGGACGCGGCGTTCGGTGCCGCGCTGACGGCCCGGTGTCCCGGCCTCCGTCGCGGCGCCACGACGGCGAAGGGAGCCGGTCTGCGGCTCGTCGTCTGGTCGGTCGCCGCGGCGATCGTCGCATTTGCGATGGCGCTCTACGGGATTCCGGCACTCGCCTCCCGCCTGGCACCGCTGGTGCCGTTCTTCATCGAGGCACAGTTGGGTGAGGCGGTCGACCGACACGTCCGCTACCTCCTCGACTACCCTCCGCCCTGCGACGATCCCAGCGGACGCGCGAGCCTCGATCGTCTCGTCGCGCAGCTCGCCCGGGACGGCGGCCTGCCGGAGGGGGTCCAGATCTCCGTCCGGCAGCATGACAGCGCCAACGCCTTCGCGCTTCCCGGTCGACGGGTCATCCTAATGTCCGCCCTGATTGACGTCGCGCGGACGCCGGATGAGCTCGCGGCCGTGCTGGCCCACGAATTCGGACACGTGGCCGTTCGCGATCCCATGCGCGCGCTGATCGCCGCCAGCGGCACGTCGATCCTCCTCAGTCTCGTCATCGGCGACCTGTCCGGGTCTACGGTCCTGATCGGATTGGGGCAGGCCACCCTTGCGGCCGGTTACAGCCGCGATGCCGAGAGCGCCGCCGATGCCTACGCGGTGAGATTGCTGCAACGCGCGGGCGGCGATGCCTCGGCCCTGGCCACGATCCTCGAGCGCCTCGATGGAGAAGCGGATTCCTCGGCCCTGGGCATTCTCCGCAGCCATCCCTTCGCGAACGAGCGCGCCCGCACCATCCGCGCCCTCGCGGGACAGGCGCCGTCCGCCGGGCTCCTGAGCGACGAGGAGTGGAAAGCCCTCAAAAGCATCTGCGAGGTCGGATACGGGATATCGCAGCAGTAACCGCGCGCCGCCGACGTCCAACGTGCCCGACCATGCGGTGAGAAAGCATCGCGTACGTCATTCAGAAACAAAGTCTTGCGAGACCCTGTGCGGCGCGGCGCCACGGCTGCGTCGTGCACTCAACTGTGCGACCACCTGAGCGCACGGTTTCGGAGACGGCATGGGTCTCGTTCAATACGCGCTGAAGTTCCGGATCACGATCTACGTGCTCGCCGTGCTGATGATGCTCGGCGGGGCGGCGGCCGTGGTGGTGGCGCCGAAGGACGTGCTGCCCACAGTGGACATTCCGGTGGTCGTGGTGGTGTGGACCTATAACGGCCTCTCCACCTCCGAGATGGAGCGGCGCATCACCACCTACGCCGAGTTCTCGCTCTCCAACAACGTCAACAACATCGCCCGGATGGAATCGACCACCCTGCAGGGGACGGCGATCCAGAAGATCTACTTCGACGGCAGCGTGAGCATCGATCTCGCCATCGCGCAGACCGTTTCGGCGATGAACTCCATCCGCGCGACCATGCCGCCCGGCGTTCAGCCGCCCATCGTCCTGCGGTTCTCGGCCTCGTCCGTGCCGGTGATCCAGCTTTCCCTCGCCTCCGACCGCGAGAGCCTGACCAAGGTCTACGACTACGCCCAGTACCGCATCCGCCAGCGCCTGACCCAGGTGCCGGGCTCGACCCTGCCGTCGCCCTTCGGCGGCACGCCGCGCCAGATCATGGTCGATCTCGACCTCCAGGCGCTCCAGGCCCTCGGGCTCACGGCCCTCGACGTCACCAACGCGGTCACCGCCCAGAACCTCACGGTGCCCTCTGGGTTGGCCAAGATCGGCGAGCAGCAATATCCGGTACAGCTCAACGCCTCGCCGGACGCCATCGACGCCCTCAACCAGATCCCCATCCGGGTCGTGGGCGGCCAGCCGATCCTCGTGCGCGATGTCGCCCATGTCCGCGACGGCGGTCCGCCGCAGGTCAACATCGTGCGCGCCGACGGCGTGCACTCGGTGCTGATGCGGATCTTCAAGAACGGCACCGCCTCGACCCTCGATGTCGTCAACAACGTCAAGAAGGCCCTGCCCGACATCCGGGCCGCCGCGCCGGAGGGCATGACCCTCAAGCCGCTGTTCGATCAGTCGGTCTTCGTCTCGGCCGCCATCGAGGGGGTGATCCACGAGGCGGTGATCGCGGCGGCCCTCACCGGGCTTACCATCCTGCTGTTCCTCGGCTCGTGGCGCTCCACCATCGTGGTGCTGGTCTCGATCCCGCTCTCGATCCTGACCTCCCTGGCGATCCTCGCCGCCCTCGGCGAGACCATCAACGTCATGACGCTCGGCGGCCTGGCGCTCGCGGTCGGCATCCTCGTCGACGACGCGACGGTGGCCATCGAGAACACCTACCGGCTGTTCGAGGAGGGCGAACCGTTCCGCAAGTCCGTGGTCGAGGGGGCCGCCGGCATCGCCAAGCCCGCCCTCATCTCGACCCTGTCGATCTGCGCCGCCTTCGTGTCGGTCTTCGCCCTCACCGACACCCCGAAATACCTGTTCACGCCCCAGGCGCTCGCGGTCGTGTTCGCGATGCTGACCTCCTACGTCCTGTCGCGCACCCTCGTGCCGGTGCTCATCGACGTGCTGGTGGCGCGCGAATACGCCGAGCGCCACGGCGACGGGGTCGAACCGCCGCGCCGGGGCCGCATCGGTCGTGCCCTCGGATGGCTCGGCCGTCCGGTCCTGCACCTCGCCGGCTGGGTCCGGCACGGCTTCGAGGCGCGCTTCACCCGCTTCCACCGCGGCTATGTCGGGCTCCTGCACGTGGTGCTGCGCCGCCGGATCGTGACGCTGGCCGTGGTCGGCGCCGTACTGGCGGGCTCGGCCGGCCTCTTCACCTTCGTCGGCCAGGATTACTTCCCGCAGGTGGCGTCGAGTCAGATGACCCTGCACCTGCGCACCCGCCCCGGCATGCGCATCGAGACGGCGGAGCAGGTCTTCGCCGACGTGTCGCGGGTGGTGCGCGAGGTGATTCCCGAAGGCGAGATCGACCAGATCCTCGACAATATCGGCCTGCCGTCGAACAACTACAACTTCGCCTTCTCGGACGGCTCGTTCGTCGCCTACAACGACGGCCAGATGCTCATCAATCTGAAGGAGGGCCACGGGTCGGTGGCGGACTACACCAAGCGCCTGCGCGAGACCCTGCGCGAGCGTTTCCCCGACGTGGTGTTCTACTTCCAGCCTTCCGACATCATCACCCAGATCCTCAACTTCGGCACCCTCGCGCAGATCGACATCCAGGTGTCGGGCCGCAACACCGCCAATGATCTGGAGGTCGCTCAAAACATCGTCCGCCGCCTCAAGGCGGTTTCCGGTGCCGTGGACGTCCATCTCCATCAGATCGTCGGCACGCCGCAATTCTTCGTCGACGTCGACCGCAAGCTCGCTTCGGAACTCGGCCTGACCCAGCAGCAGATCGCCCAGGGCCTGAACGTGTCCCTGTCCGGCTCGTTTCAGGTGACGCCGAACTTCTGGACGGACCCGAAGACCGGCATCCCCTACCAGCTCTGGGTCCAGACGCCGGAATTCCGCAACGACTCCCTCAACGCCCTCGAGAACACGCCGCTCCTCGTCCAGGGCGGTCCGGAGGCGCCGGGCGTCCTGACCCTGCTCTCCAGCGTCTCGACCATGCGGCGCGAGGGCGCCCAGACGGTGATCAACCACGTCAACACCCAGCCGACCTTCAACATCTACGCGGCGGTGCAGGATTCCGACCTCGGCTCGGTGGCGCGCGAAATCCGCACCATCGTGGCGGAGGAGCAGAAGGGCCTGCCGGCCCCCGACAAGATCACCGTCCGGGGGCAGATCGAGAACATGCAATCGGCCTTCACCCGCCTTCAGGTCGGCCTCGCCATCGCGCTGGTGGCCGTCTACCTGCTGATGGCGGTGAATTTCCAGAGCTGGGGCGACCCGTTCGTGGTCCTGGCGGCCCTGCCGCTCGCCTTCTGCGGAATCGTCGCCAGCCTGTTCATCACCGGCACGACGATCTCGATTCCGTCGCTGTTCGGGGCGATCATGTCGGTCGGCATCGCATCGGCCAATTCGATCCTGCTCGTCACCTTCGCCAAGGAGCACCGCGAGGCTACGGGATGCGGCGCGGCCGAGGCGGCGCTGCTCGCCGGCGAGACCCGCCTGCGCCCGGTGCTGATGACGGCGGGGGCCATGTTCCTCGGCCTCATCCCCATGGCTCTGGGCACGGGGGAGGGCGGCGAGCAGAACGCGGCGCTGGCCCGTGCCGTGATGGGGGGCATCGCCGTCGGTACGCCCTCGACGCTGCTGTTCGTGCCGTTCCTCTACGCGCTCCTGCGTCGGGGCGAGGTTCGGCCCCTGGAGGATTACGCGTGACGCACAGCCCCCGCGACCCCTCCGACGTGCCCCCGCCGCCGCGGGCCGGTCCGTTCGTCCTCGTCGGCCTCGGGGTCGCCGGGCTCCTGGCCTGGGGCGGCTACGGCCAGTGGCAGCAGCGCGCCGCCGCCGCAGAAACCCAGCGCAGAATCGAAACCCACGTGCCGCGCCTGCGCACGGCGACCGTGGAGCGGGCGGACAAGCCCATGGAGCTCACCCTGCCGGGCCAGACCGACGCCTTCGCCCGGGCCGCGCTCTACGCCCGCGCCACCGGCTACATCGCCGAGCGCCGGGTCGATATCGGGTCCCGCGTGCGAAAAGGGGATATCCTCCTGCGCATCGCCGCCCCCGACCTCGATCAGCAGCTGGCCCAGGCCGAGGCCCAGGTCGGGCAGCTCGAGGCGCAGCTCCTTCAGGCCCGCTCCATGGTCGATCAGGCCAAGGCCAACGTGAATCTCGCCAACGTCACCAATTCCCGCACCTCGACGCTCGCCGGCCAGGGCTGGGCCTCGAAGCAGAACGCCGACAATTCCCAGGCGAGCGTGCTGAGCCAGACGGCGACCCTCGCCTCCGCCCAGGCCGGCGTGAAGGTGGCCGAGGCCAACATCAAGGCGCAGACCGCCACCGTCGACCGGCTGAAGGCGCTGACGGGCTTCAAGGACATCGTCGCCCCCTTCGACGGGGTCATCACCACCCGCGGCGTCGACGTCGGCGACCTCGTCCACGCCGACGGCACCGGCACGGCGCTGCTCAGCATGGACCGCGACGACGTCCTGCGTGTCTCCGTCAACGTGCCGCAAAGCGCGGCGTCGGCCATCCGCGAGGGGCTCGACGCGGTGGTGCGGGTGCCGCAGATGCCCAACCGGGTGTTCTCCGGCAAGGTCGAGCGCAGCTCCGTTGCCCTGCTCCTGTCGTCGCGCACCCTCACGACCCAGGTCGACGTGCCGAACGCCGATCTGGCCCTGCGCGCCGGCCTCTACGTCTCCGTGACCTTCCGGGTGCCGCGCACCCAATCCATCGCGGTGATCCCGGCCGAGGCCCTGGTGTTCAACCAGCGCGGCACCCAGGTCGCCATCGCGGGCGATGACGGACAGGCACGCTGGCGCAATGTCCACATCCAGCGTGACCTCGGCACGGTCCTGGAGATCGACCGGGGCCTGGAGGGCGGCGAGCAGATCGTGCTCAGCCCGCCGGCGGACCTTCGCGACGGCCAGAAGATCGAGCGGCAGGTCCCCAAGACCGACGACAAGCCGGTGACGGCGGCGGCGCGCTGATACGGGCGGTTGCGCTGGCGCGTTGCGGGGGCGAGAAAGCCGGCCCGGAGCCGCCGCGCGGCTCGCTCAGGACGTGTCCTTGCCCGCCATGCTCGTTCAGACCCCGTCGGCGCCGGACGACCGGGCCCGCGTCGCGTCCATCGCCGCCGCCATCGTCTGTGTCGCCGTCGTCGGCATCGGCCTCAGCCTCACGATCCCGCTCTTGTCCCTCGAAATGGCCAGGATGGGCGCGTCCAGCACCCTCATCGGCATCAACACCGCCGTCGCCGGCCTCGCCAGCATCCTGACGGTGCCGTACGTGCCGCGGGTCGCCGCGCGCATCGGCGTGGTCCGCCTGCTGATCCTGGCCCTGGGCCTCGGCGCGCTCATGCTCACGGGCTTCAAGGTGTTCCAGGACATCGCCTGGTGGTTTCCCCTGCGCTTCGTGTTCTCGGCGACCCTCGGCGCCCTGTTCGTCCTCTCCGAGTTCTGGATCAGCGAGGCCGCCCCGCCGGCCCGGCGCGGCCTGGTGATGGGCATCTACGCAACCGTGCTGGCCCTCGGGTTCGCCGTCGGCCCGACCCTGCTCGCCCTCCTCGGCACGGAGGGCTACGCGCCCTACCTCGCCGGCTCGGCCCTGTTCCTCGTCGCCATGGTGCCCCTGCTGCTCGCGCGCGGCCTGTCACCCGAGATCGGGCAGGGCGGCAGCCGCTCGATCCTCGCCTATCTCCGCCTCGCGCCTGCCGCGACGGGCGCCGCCCTGGTCTACGGCGCCGTGGAGACGGGTGGGTTCGCCATCTTGCCTCTCTACGGCCTGCGGCTGGGCTACGACGCGCAGACGGCGGCCGGCCTCGTCTCCGCCCTGGCGCTGGGCAACGTCCTGTTCCAGATCCCGGTCGGCTGGCTCGCCGACCGCATCGACCGGCGCATCGTGCTCCTGGCCTCGGCCCTGTGCGGCGCGCTGGGCTCGATCCTGATTCCCGTGGCCTCGACCTCGTTCCTGGCGCTGGTGGTTCTGCTCTTCGTCTGGGGCGGCCTCGCCGGCACCCTCTACACCGTGGGGCTGGCCCAGCTCGGCGCCAGCGTGCGCGGGTCGGAACTCGCCGGGGCCAACGCCGCCTTCGTGCTGCTCTACAATGTCGGCCTCATGGTTGGCCCTCCGATCATCGGCGGCGGCATGGATCTGGTGCCGCCCCAGGGCTTTGCCTACAGCCTGTGCGCCCTGTTCCTCGCCTATGCGGGCGTCGTGGCCTGGCGCCTGCAAGGCTATCCCCGGCCTTGACGAAACGTGATCCATGGGGCAATCACGCGCCGGTATTCAGCCGGCTGCCGCCGGCCCTTTTGCGTTTCGCTGATGCGGAATGCCGCCATCACAGGAGCGCCGCGCCATGGCCAAGGCCGTCACCGTTAAAGTCAAGCTGATCTCGACCGCCGACACGGGCTACTTCTACGTTACGAAGAAGAACTCCCGCACGCAGACCGAGAAGCTTTCCATGAAGAAGTACGACCCCGTCGTGCGCAAGCACGTCGACTTCAAGGAAACCAAGATCAAGTAGGCCGCCGCTTCAGCGCACCGGCCATCGGGCCGCTTCCCCACACGGGGAGGCGGCCTTTTTGTTGGACGCTGTCACGGCATCTTCCACGGCATCTTGGCCTCGCGTTTGCTCGCTTCGGCCGCCATCTGCTCCACTTCTTCCGGGTGGCGTGAAACGACGCGTAGAAGATTCGTCATGACGCGACTCGTGGAAGTCTCGCCGCTTTCGTACTTCTGGAATGCCCGAAGGCCTCCGCCGAAGATCTCGCCCGCCTTGGCCTGCGACAGCCCGAGTGTCTTGCGCAGCCGAGCCACCTCGGCCGGCGTCGCCAGATTTTCCACTGTGGCTTTCAGGGTCGCGAGTTCGCGGTCCGATATCTTCATATCCGCACGGGTGAAGATGCTCTCGCCGCTGCCGTCGCAGTACCAACCGGGCATGTCGAAGGTCCGCACGCTGCCCTTGTAGTGCAGCGTGAAAGGGCGCGTGTCGCGAAACATCACCTGCCCGGAGACGGGGCAGACGGGTGCTTCAGTCATTGTTCTTTTCCTTGAATGACAGCAGCAAAAACTCGGTGACGACGTCCGCGCGGAACTTGATGTAGAGGACGCCGATCGATGACGGGACATGATAGACGTCCTGCCACTCCCGCGGATTGGCATGGGACGTCACGGATTTCTGAAAGTGCTTTCGCTCCAGCATTTGAACGATCCGTACCATGTCGTTTGAACCGACCCCGAGGGCCGCAGCCGTTCGCACGGCGGACCCGGCCGCGCTGAATTTGGGTGATCGCGCCCAAGCCCGGAAGGCGTGCAAATCGTAGGTCGGTTTGCGCTTTTCGGACATCTCGATTTTGCACCATGATGGTGTCGTTTCAAGGTCTGCGTTCAAGCGGGCGGACCCGACAGGTCTGCATGCACCGGCCTTGTGCCCAACGGTAGCACACGTAAAGCGTGTAGGGCCGGCTCGGCTGTTTTAGGGTCACGTGGCGCATGGTTGTCACGCCCAGGCGGCCTGCGGTTGAAGCCGCCGACCGTTCGGGCCATGGAGGGCGACGCTTCGTATGGCTATCGGGACGCGCCTCATGACTCAGGACTTCGACGTCGATCTGTTCGTCATCGGCGGCGGCTCCGGCGGCGTGCGGGCCGCGCGGATCGCGGCGGGCTATGGTGCGCGGGTCCAGCTCGCCGAGGAGTACCGGGTCGGGGGCACCTGCGTGATCCGCGGCTGCGTCCCGAAGAAGCTCATGGTCTACGCGGGCCGGTTCCGCGACGAGTTCGAGGATGCCGCCGGCTTCGGCTGGACCGTGCCCGAGCCGCGGTTCGACTGGCGCGTCCTGAAAGCCCGGCGCGACGCCGAGGTCGGCCGTCTGGAGGGCATCTACGGCACTAATCTGGGCAAGGCCGGAGTCGCGATCGTGCCCGAGCGCGCGGTGATCGAGGATGCCCATACGGTGCGCCTCGTCGCTTCCGGGCGGCGGGTCCGGGCGAAGGTGATCCTCGTCGCGGTCGGCGCCCATCCGGTGAAGCTGCCGGAGGTGCCCGGCTGCGAACTCGCCATCACCTCCAACGAGGTGTTCGATCTGGAGACCATGCCCGAGCGCATCCTCGTCGTCGGCGGCGGCTACATCGCCGTGGAGTTCGCCGGCGTGTTCGCGGCTTTGGGCGCCCGCACCACCCTAGCGCATCGCGGCGACCGGCTCCTGCGCGGCTTCGACGACGAGATCCGCGATGCCCTCGACGAGGCCTACGCCAAGCGCATGGACCTACGCCTCGGCACCAGCGTCGAGCGCCTGGAGCGCGTCGCGGGCGGCCTCGCCGTGACCCTGAGCGACGGGACGACCCTGGAGGTCGATCAGGTCCTCTACGCCACCGGCCGGAGACCGAAGGTCGAGGGCCTTGGGCTCGACGCCGTCGGGATCACCCTCGACGGGGCCGGCGCGATCCCCGTCGATGCGTTCTCGCAGACCCGCGTTCCGTCGATCTACGCGGTCGGCGACGTCACCAACCGGGCGGCGCTGACCCCCATCGCCATCCGCGAGGGACACGCCTTCGCCGACACGGTGTTCGGGGACAAATCCTGGGCCGTCGATCACGACCTCATCCCCACGGCCGTGTTCTCGACGCCCGAGATCGGCGTCGTCGGCCACAACGAGAACACGGCGCGGGAGCGCTACGGCAAGATCGACGTCTACCGGTCGAGCTTCCGCCCGATGAAGGCGACCCTGTCGGGCCGCGACGAGAAGGTCCTGATGAAGGTCATCGTCGATTGCGCCAGCGACCGGGTCGTGGGCGTCCACATCCTCGGGCACGACGCCGGCGAGATCATCCAGGCGGTCGGCATCGCCGTGACCATGGGGGCCACCAAGGCGGATTTCGACCGCACCATCGCGGTCCACCCCACGGCCGGCGAGGAACTCGTCACCATGCGCACGCCCGTGGTCACCAAGCGCCCGGAGGGGGTCGGCTAGCGCGCACCGTCGCAGGCGGGAACAGGGCGGCTGCGGAGCCGGTTGCCGAGGGAGCACTCGCCTGACCGGACCCCCCATGACCGACAAGATGGCCGACCCGAAAATCGAACCCTATACCGGTCCGGCGGGTGGCTGGGGCTCCGCGGCGTCGCTGGCCGAAATCCTCCTGCGCGAGGAAATCCCGGCTTCGGGTGCAGCGCTTCTCCTGAAGCAGAACAAGCCCGACGGCTTCATGTGCACGTCCTGCGCGTGGTCGAAGCCGAAAAAGCCTGCCGCCTTCGAGTATTGCGAGAACGGCGCCAAGGCGACCGTCTGGGAGCAGACCACCAAGCGCGTCGGCCCGGATTTCTTCGCGACGCATACGGTCACTGACCTCCTGGGCTGGAGCGACTACGCCCTCGAGGAGAAGGGCCGCCTCACCCATCCCCTGCGCTACGATCCGGCGACCGACCGCTACGTTCCGGTGGAATGGGCCGACGCCTTCGCGGAGATCGGCCGCGAGCTGCGCGCCTTGGAGCCGAAATCGGTGGTCTGCTACGCCTCGGGCCGGGCATCCCTCGAGACATCGTACATGTACGCGCTGTTCGCCCGGCTCTACGGCAACAACAACCTGCCCGACTCGTCCAACATGTGCCACGAGCCGACCTCGGTCGGGTTGAAAGCCTCCATCGGCTCGGCCGTGGGCACCACTGTGCTGGAGGATTTCGAGTCCACCGACCTGATTCTGTTCTTCGGCCAGAACGTCGGCTCCAATTCGCCGCGCATGCTCCATCCCCTGCAGGATGCGCGCAAGCGCCGGGTGCCGATCATCACCTTCAACCCCCTGCGCGAGCGCGGCCTGGAGCGCTTCACCAACCCGCAATCGCCCGTCGAGATGGTGACCCGCAGCGAGACCCGGATCTCGACGCAGTACCATCAGGTCAAGGCGGGCGGGGACATCGCCGCCATGACCGGCATGTGCAAGGCCCTGTTCGCCGACGACGACGCGGCCAGGGCGGTCGGCCGGCCGCGCCTCCTCGACGTGGCCTTCATCGAGGAACACACCCACGGGATCGACGCGTTCAAGGCCTATTGCGAGGCGCAGGACTGGGCCGCTCTGGTGGCGCGGTCCGGCCTGACCCGGGAGGCCATCGAGTCCGCCGCCACGGTCTATGGCCGGGCCCGCGCGGTCATGGGCATCTACGGCATGGGCCTGACCCAGCACCGAAAGGGCACCGAATCGGTGCAGATGCTGGTCAACCTCATGCTCCTGCGCGGCAATGTCGGACGCCCCGGCGCCGGCCTCTGCCCCGTGCGCGGCCACTCCAACGTTCAGGGCCAGCGCACGGTGGGCATCACCGAGAAGCCCGAACTCGCACCCCTCGACACCCTCGCGGCGCAGTACGGCTTCGCGCCGCCCCGGGAAAAGGGCCTCAACACCGTCGAGGCCTGCGAAGGCATCCTCGACGGTTCGGTGAAGGCGTTCCTCTCCCTCGGCGGCAACTTCGTGCGCGCCATCCCCGATACGGTGCGGATGGAAGTGGCGTGGCGGCGCATGCGCCTCACCGTGCAGATCTCGACGAAGCTCAACCGCTCCCACCTCGTCAACGGCGCGGTGGCCTACATCCTGCCGTGCCTCGGCCGCATCGAGATCGACGCGCAGGCGAGCGGTCCCCAGGCCGTGTCCATGGAGGACTCGACGTCGTGCTTCCACGGCTCACGCGGGTTCACCAAGCCCGTGAGCGCCCAGGCCCGGTCCGAGCCGTGGATCGTCGCCGAACTCGCCAAGGCGACGCTGCCCCCCAATCCGAAGGTGACCTGGGACGCCTGGGTCGGCGACTATGCCAAGGTGCGCGACGCCATCGAGGCGACCTATCCGAACGTGTTCCACGACCTCAACGGCCGGATGTTCGATCCGGGCGGCCTGCACAAGCCGATCCCGGCGCGGGAACGCCGATGGGAGACCGAGACCGGCCGGGCCAACTTCACCGTGCCGGAGGGCCTCGACGAGGACCCGGACATGCCGGCGCGGGGCCCCGACATCCTAGACCTCATCACGCTGCGCTCAAACGATCAGTTCAATACGACGATCTACGGCTATGACGACCGCTTTCGCGGCGTGAAGGGCACGCGCACCATCCTGTTCATGAATGCCGCCGACATGGCGCGCATCGGGGTGCGCGACGGCGAGACGGTGGACCTCTCGACGCCGTCCGACGACGGCATCGATCGCTCGGTGAAGGGCCTGCGGGTGATCCAGTACGACATTCCGCCGGGCAATTGCGGCGGCTACTATCCTGAGCTGAACCCCCTGATTCCCCTGTGGCACCACGACGAACAGTCGAAGACCCCGGCGGCCAAGGCGATCCCCGTCCGGGTCGTGCCGGCCGCTGCGCGTTGAGGCCCGCGCGCACCTGACGTCACTTCGCCCCTCGACGCGCGGCTTCTCCGACCCATAACAGCCCCATGGAACAGCACGACGACGCGCACGATCGCCGTCAGGTGATCATCGACCGGATGCTGGCGGAGGCGCTGCATCCCGTCGACGACTATCGCCTGCCGAGCCACGATGCCCTGCCGCCCGATATGCGCAAGGCGGTGGACGCCCTCCTGGCCAAGGCGGAGGCCCAGCGCGTCCGCCGCCTCACCTACGAGGATCTGGAGGAGGCCCTGCCGCCGCGGGACGTCACGTCGGAGGATCTGGAGGCGATCTTCTGGATCCTGTCGGAGCACGGCATCGCCATCGAGGACGGCGACGTCGCCTGAGCGGAAAGCAGGTCAGCCCGGTGGTTCCCCGCACTCGCCTCTGCGGTCAAACCCCTCTATAAGCCGCGCTTTCCGCAACGCATCCTGCATTACGGAAAGCCGGCCGAGGGGTGGCGGGAGACAATCATGGGCGAGCGTTGGACACCGAAGACGGGTTGGTCGCCGAAATCTTGGCGCAACCTGCCGATCCAGCAGGTGCCGGCTTATCCGGATGCCGCCGCCCTCGAAGCGGTCGAGGCCCAGCTCGCGAGCTTTCCGCCCCTGGTCTTCGCCGGTGAAGCCCGCAAGCTGAAATCGGCCCTTGCCCGCGTCTCGACGGGCGAAGCCTTCCTGCTTCAGGGCGGCGATTGCGCCGAGAGCTTCGACGAGCATTCGGCCGACAACATCCGCGATTTCTTCCGCGTGTTCCTGCAGATGGCCCTGGTCCTCACCTTCGCGGGCGGCTCGCCCGTGGTGAAGGTCGGGCGCATCGCCGGACAGTTCGCCAAGCCGCGCTCGTCGCCGACCGAGACCCTGGGTGGGGTGAGCCTGCCGAGCTACCGCGGCGACATCGTCAACGGCCTCACCTTCACGGAGGAGGCGCGCATCCCCGATCCGCGCCGGCAGCTCGAGGCCTACCGCCAGTCGGCCGCGACTCTCAATCTGCTGCGCGCCTTCGCGACGGGCGGCTACGCCAACCTCGAGAACTCGCATCGCTGGATGCTGGGTTTCGTGAAGGATTCGCCGCAATCCGCGCGCTACGCCGATTGCGCCGAGCGGATGACCGAGACCCTCGACTTCATGCGCGCCATCGGGATCAATCCCGAGACGCACCAGGAGGTCCGCACCACGGACTTCTACACCAGCCACGAGGCCCTGCTGCTCGGCTACGAGGAGGCGCTGACCCGCGTCGATTCCACGAGCGGCGACTGGTACGCCACCTCGGGCCACATGCTGTGGATCGGCGACCGCACCCGGCAGGCCGATCACGCCCATATCGAGTACGCGCGCGGCATCAGGAACCCCATCGGTCTGAAGTGCGGACCGTCGATGACGGCCGAGGGCCTGATCGGGCTCATCGACCAGCTCAACCCGGCCAACGAGGCCGGGCGCCTGACCTTGATCTGCCGCTTCGGCGCCGACAAGGTCGGCGACCACCTGCCGGGCCTGATCCGGGCGGTGGAGCGCGAGGGCCGCAAGGTGGTGTGGGTGTGCGATCCCATGCACGGCAACACCATCTCGGCCGGCGGCTACAAGACCCGTCCGTTCGAGCGGGTGATGCAGGAGATCGAGAGCTTCTTCGGCATCCACCGGGCCGAGGGCACCATCGCGGGCGGCATCCACCTGGAGATGACCGGCAAGGACGTCACCGAGTGCACGGGCGGCGCCCGCGCGCTGACCGCCGACGACCTGCAGGACCGCTACCACACCTACTGCGATCCGCGTCTCAACGCGGAGCAGGCCTTGGAAGTCGCGTTCCTCACCGCCGAATTGGTGAAACGCGAACGCGCCGAGATCGAGCGTCCCCGTCTCGACGCGGCGGAGTAAAGAAAAGGCCCCGCCGAGCGGGGCCTTTTTTGTTTCTCATCCGGGATTAGATCACTGGCGCGAAGAACGCCTAGTGCAACCAGCCGGTGAAGAAATAAATGATCAGGATGATCGGCAAGGGAATGCCGATGAGCCAAAGCAAACCGCCCTTCAACATGACGCAGCTCCCGTGGAGACATTTGCCTTCCAACGGGCCGGGTCCGGAATCGGTTCCTGAACGTCTGGCGATCGGCCGGGGATCACCGTTTCAAAGCACCTCCCGCTGCCCCTTGCCCCGGCGCTCGTAGTAGAACGGAATCGGCAGGTAGGGGGCGAGGTTGCCCGCGACCTGGGCCTCGACGTCGGTGAGCACGAGGCCAGTGATGCGCGGCAGGTCGAGGCTGCGCGCCTCCGCGAAGGTCACCCAGGCGAGTTCCACCAGTTCCGAATCCGGCGTGACCACGCCGGCGGTCTCGCCCGCCACGGCCCTGCGGTCGACGGCGAAGAAGCGGGTGTCGAACCGGCGAGGCCGTCCCGGCGGGGTGATGGCGCGGGCGACGAGATGCAAGGCTTCGAGGTCCGGCATGATGCCGGCCTCGCGAAAAGCCTCCCAGACACCCTCGGGTGCGGAGTCCGGCGGCCCGTACTCGCGGGTGCCGAGCATCAGCCCGGTCTCCTCGTAGGTCTCGCGGATGGCGGCCAGGGCCAGAGCGCGACCGAGATGGTGCGAGGCGCGCGGCACCTGCGCGGCGAGGGCGTCCGTGGCCCGGGCCGAGAGGGCGCCGGCCACGGGCATGTGCCGGTCGCCCGGCTCGATGCGGCCGCCGGGAAACACGAACTTGCCCGGCATGAAGGCGAGGCCCGGATGGCGCCGCCCCATCAGGAGCTTCGGAGTCTTCTTCGCGCGGTCGAGGATGATCAGGGTGGCGGCGTTGCGGGGCCGAAGGGCGGCCTTCTTCGTCGGGTCAGGCGGGGTCGAGGCCGGGGCGAGTGTCGCTGGGTCCACGCTGACGATCCTCCGGACGCGACACGGCCGCGCTCGGCCCGACGGGTAGCGTGGCGAAGCCCCCCATGCCAAGGGCGTATTGCAGGCCGACGACGGCGCCCTTCACCGGCTGGAGCAGGGCGAGCGCCGAGGCGAGGGTGACGAGGGGCCAGAAGCTGAGCTGGAACCACAGCGGCACGGTGTAATTCGTCTCGAGCTCGAGGATGAAGTACCCGACGATGTGGCCGACGATGAAGATCACCACGTAGGGCGGCAGGTCGTCGGCGCGGTGGCTGTGCAGGGCGAGGCCGCAGGACTCGCAGTCCGGCCGCACCTTGAGGAAGCGCCCGAAGATCCGGCCTTCGCCGCAATGGGGGCAGCGGCCGACGAAGCCCCGTGCCATGGACTTCACGAGGCCATGGCGTTCGGCCGGTAGGGTCTCGACGCGCGCGGTCATGGCGGTGTCCGTCCTGTTCGTCATATCCCTCCTATACCACCCGCCTCAGCGGCGCGACCCGCGGTGGCGCGACCCGGCGTTGCGGATGCCGGGGGGACGGCCCGGCGCGCCGGCCCTGCGGGCGGTACGGGGTTTATCGCCCGGCGAGGACCGCTCGAGCCGGGACCGGCCTTCCGACAGAAGTTCGAACCGAAGCGCCCCGGCCACGGCGGCGGCCTCGACGAGGCGGACCTCGACGCGGTCGCCGAGGCGATGGGTCTCGCCCGAGCGTTCGCCGACGAGGGCATGCCGGCCCTCGTCGTGCCGGTAGAAGTCGGCGCCGATGGTCGAGATCGGGACGAAGCCGTCCGCCCCGGTCTCGTCGAGCTTGATGAACAGCCCCGAGCGGGTCACCCCCGAGATCTGCCCGGTGAAGGTGGCGCCGACCCGGTCGGCGAGGTGGTGGGCGATGAGCCGGTCGATGGTCTCGCGCTCGGCCGCCATGGCCCGGCGCTCCGCCGCCGAGATCTGCTCGCCGATCTGGTCGAGCATGCCCACGGTGACCTCCGAGGACAGGCCGTCGCGTCCGAGGCGGCAGGCCGCGATCAGGGCGCGGTGGACGATGAGGTCGGCGTAGCGCCGGATCGGCGAGGTGAAGTGGGCGTAGCGGCGCAGGTTCAGGCCGAAATGCCCGAGGTTCTGTGCGGCGTAGATCGCCTGGGCCTGGGAGCGCAGCACCACCTCGTTGATGAAGATCGCGTGCTCGGTCTCGGCCACGGACCCGAGGATGCGGTTGAACAGGGCGGGCCGGAGTTTGGCTTCCTGGGGGATCTTGATGCCGACGGAGGCGAGCACTTCGCCGAGGGCGCGCATCTTCTCCAGGGCGGGCTCGTCGTGGACCCGGTAGATCAGGGGCTGCTTGGCCTGCTCAAGGGTCTCGGCGGCGGCGACGTTCGCCTGGATCATGAACTCCTCGATGAGCCGGTGCGCGTCGAGGCGCGCCGGCACGACGACGCGGTCCACGGCGCCGTCGGCCGTGAGCAGCACCTTGCGCTCCGGCAGATCGAGGGCGAGGGGACCGCGTTCGTCACGCGCGGTCTTCAGGGCCTCGTAGGCGGCCCAGAGCGGTCGCAGGACCGGCTCCAGGAGGGGCGCGGTGGTCTCATCGGTGAACCCGTCGATGGCCGCCTGGGCCTGGGCGTAGGACAGCTTCGCCCGCGAGCGCATCATCACTCGGTGGAAGCTGTGGCGGCGCTTCGTGCCATCGGCGGTGACGACCATGCGGACGGCGAGAGCCGGGCGGTCCTCGTTCTGGCGAAGCGAACACAGGTCATTGGAGATGCGCTCGGGCAGCATCGGCACCACCCGGTCGGGGAAGTAGACCGAATTGCCGCGCATGAGGGCCTCGCGGTCCAGCGCCGAGCCGGGCCGGACATAGGCCGCGACATCGGCAATGGCGACGGTGACGACGAACCCGCCCGCATTGGCGGGATCGGGGTCGGGGATCGCCATCACGGCATCGTCGTGGTCCTTGGCGTCGGGCGGGTCGATGGTCAGCAGCGGCTCGGCGCGCCAATCCTCGCGCCCCTCGACGCCGGCGGCCTCCACGGCATCGGCCTCGGCGAGCGTCGTGGCGGCGAAGACGTGGGGGATGTGGTGGAGATGCAGCGCGATGAGGCTCACGGCCTTTTCGGAGCCGAGGGACCCGAGGCGTTCCTTGACCCGGCCCTGGGGCAGGCCGAACTGGGTCTCGCGCTGGAGGGTGACGCTGACGAGGTCGCCGTCGCGCGCCTCGCCCTCTTCGCCGACCGGGATCGCGATCTCGCGCCCCTGCGCCCGCTTCTCCACGGGGATGATGCGGCCCCCCTCCTTGCCGGCGCGGTAGACGCCGATGATCTCGGCCTTGTTCTTGCCGACGACCTTGATGACCCGGCCCGAATAGCGCCCGGTCTCGCCCTCCGTCGGCTCGACGCGCAGGAGCACCCGGTCGTTGATCCCGGGCGCGGCGAGGCCCGGCTTGCGGCCGGGGCGCGGTGCGATCACCGAAATCTTCGGGGGCGGACCCTTCGCCTGGTCCCACTCGACGGGAACAGCCAAAAAGTCGCCGTCGCGGTCGCGAGACTTGATGTCGGCCAGCACCACCGCCGGCAGGCGTCCGGCCTCCGTCAGGCCGCCCTTGCCCCGCTCGATGGCACCGTCCTCCTCGATCTCCTTCAGGATGCGCTTGAGGCCGATGCGATCGGCGCCCTTGATGGCGAACGCCGCCGCAATCTCGCGCTTGCCGACCTTCTCCGTCGCCGAGGCGATGAAGGCGAGGATCTCTTCGCGGGAGGGGAGGG
>NZ_VRUZ01000075.1:0-22240 GCF_008039485.1 Methylobacterium sp. WL69
GGCTTCGCCGCGGGGGGCCGGGCCGCGGCCGGCTTCGCGGCCGGGACCGTGAAGGCGACCTCCGAGCGGGTCTTGACCTTGCCGGAGACGGGATCGACCTGGTCGACGCGGATGGCGTAGGCCCCCGGCCGGACCCCGCGCCCGATGGTGAAGGCGACCAGCCCGTCGGCCCCGGCGCTGCCCGGCGCCACCAGGGTGTCGTTGAGGTAGAGCCGCACCGTCGCGCCGGGCTGGGCCTGGCTGGTGACGTAGAGCCGCCCGCCCTCCTCCGCCTCGACGCTGACGATCTTCACCGGCGTCCCCTCCGGCGTCTCGGACGGTCGGGCAGCGGCCTTCGCCGGCGGCTTCGGGTCCGCCTTGGTCGAGCTCGTCCGAGCGGCGGTCCGGGGGTCGGCGGCGGCCTGCGCCGGGGCGACCGGATCGGGCTGCGACAGCACCACCGTGGGCCTGTCGGGGGAGGTCAGGGCGATGAGGGGCTTGGCGTCGCGGCTTTGGGCCACCACCACCGCCACGCTCTCCCGGGAGACGAGGGAGCGGCCGTCGGCCCCCGTGGAGCGCAGGGTGATCTCAACGCTGCCGGGGGACAGGGCGGGCGGCACGATGGCGAACTGGCCGGACGGGTCGACGAGCACACGGGCAATCGGCTCGTTGTCGCGCAGCATCTCGACGGTGGTGTTGGGCGCAGCCCGGCCCGCGATGACGGTCTCGCCCGAGGGCTCGACGCGGATGATGTCGAAGGTCGGCGCGGACGCCTCCGCGGCGGCCGGCGGCGCCCCGCTCCCCGGTGCGCTGGTCCCCGGCGCCACGGGATCGTCCCCCGACGGCAGGGCGGACATCTGCCCCGGCCCCGGCGGCCGGTCCGACCGGGGCTTTCCCGGCGCGCCGGAACTCCCCTCCCCGCGGCTCGGGGCCGACTCGGTGGCGGGGGCCACGGTCCGGCCCTCCGGCGCGCCGAATCCGTGCTTGAACAACTCGCTCGCGCCGTAGAGGGTGACGACGAGGGTGAAGCCGCCCAGAAGCCCCACGCCGGCGAGGAAGATGCTCCGTCGCAACTCCGCCTTCATGACGCACCACTCCCTCATCCACCGCCCGGGCGGCGGAACCGCAGTCGAAACCCGACCTGCCCTGTCGATCAATCGGCCTTTGACGGCGACATATTAACGAACATGACCGGAACACCAAACACCGATGGCCGTCCGACGGCCGGATCTCCCATAAAATCAGCACTTTGGCCCGTGGACACGGCCCGTGGTCCGCGCGGCCGGTCCCGGAAGGGAGGCGGCGCATGGCTCCGGTGAGAACCGTCTGCGTCTATTGCGGCTCGGGCTTCGGCGGCGACCCCGCCTTCACGGCGGCGGCCGAGACCCTGGGCAAGGCCCTGGCGCAAGCCGGCCTCGGCCTCGTCTACGGCGGCGGCAATGTCGGGCTGATGGGCACGGTGGCCCGCGCCGTCCTCGAGAATGGCGGCCACGTCACCGGCATCATCCCGAGCTTCCTGAAGTCGCGCGAGCGCATGCTCGACGAGATCCAGGAGACCATCGTCGTCGAGGACATGCACACCCGCAAGCGCCTGATGTTCGAGCGCTCCGACGCCTTCGTGGCCCTGCCGGGCGGCATCGGCACCCTGGAGGAACTGGTGGAGCAGCTCACCTGGGCGCAGCTCGGCCAGCACAGGAAGCCGATCCTGCTGCTCTCCGTGGCCGATTTCTGGACGCCCCTGCTAACGCTCCTCGACCACATGCGGGCCCAGGGCTTCATCCGCGAGGGGCTCGATCTGAGCTACCTCGTGGCCCACGAAGCCGAGGCCGTGGTCGGGCTCCTGCGCGACGCGGCCGCCGACACGCCCCCCTCCCCCGAGGCCGAGGCGTTCGTAACCGAGCGGCTGTGAAGCCCCCTCACTCCGCGTCGGTCGGCATCGGCTGGGGCAGCACCCTCAGGTCGGGCGGCTGGCTCGGGTCGATCTCGCCGACGAGGGCGGGCTTCAGGTCATAGCGCCCGGCGATGGATTCCAGGGCCAGAACCGCGTCCTGGTTGATCCCCCACCGGGTCACCGTGGCGACGAAGGCGCGGGTCGTCATCAGGGTCACGGGAAAATCGACGTCGAGGAACAGGGTCGCGACCTTGCGGTCCTCGTAGAGCACGACGGCCGAGTCCGATTCCGTCGGGTGCCAGTGGGCGATGAATTCCCGCAGGGCCTGCTCGCCGGAATCGCGCAGGGCCGACTTGAGCAGCGCGTCGCCCGTCGGTGTCCGGGGCCGGGCCCGCAGGGCCGCGACACCGATGCCGACCACGGTCTCGACTCGGAGCGCGGCCTCGCCGAGCCCTTCGATCCAGGCGGCGATCTCCGGCGCGAAAGGCTTCGACAGGTCGCCCACGACCTCTTCCTCCACCCGATCCACGAGGACGATCCGCCGGTTGAGGCCGCGGAGCGTGTCGAGGATGCCCGCCGCCGCGAGTCGGATGAGCGGGCCGGCATCGGCGACCACGATCGGCTGGCGATCGGAGGGGGCGATCATTCCACTGTCCACGTTGTCGTACCGTCCTTACTATCTTTCAGTACGATCCCCAACGTCTTGATTTCAGTCCTAATTTGATCCGACTCCGCCCAATTCTTCGTAAGTCTTGCATTATTTCGTCGATCAATAAGGTTATTAAGTTTTGTGAAATCGAATCCCTTTTCCCTTAAATTGGAAATACTGCCCCATCTCACATCTCCAGCATACTTTGTCTGCTCATCCGAAACTTCAATTTCTTTCTTCATAGCCCTCGCGATGCGGTCGATGCCTTGATCGAACCCAAAAAAGTGCAAGGTCCTAGAAAGAGATATGGCGGAAACATTATCCTCCTTAGCTGATTTCGCCAGGCTGCTCATTGCAGCAAATGCAGCGGGAAAGTTTAGATCATCGTATAATTTTCCAATTACTTCTTCGGATGGGGCTCCAAATCTTTGCGAAATTTCAGTCCCTCCAATAGACTTAAACCAACCATCTAATGTGCGCCGACTTTCTTCTAAGCCCCGGAGCGTCCAGTCGATAGGCTGGCGATAGTGTGTTCTGAGCATGGCGAGGCGCACGACCTCGCCGGGCCAGTCCTTGAGCACATCGCGGATGGTGATGAAGTTGCCGAGCGACTTCGACATCTTCTCCCCCTCCACCTGCAGGAAGCCGTTGTGGAGCCAGACATGGGCCATCACGTCGGTACCGAAGCAGCAGCGCGACTGGGCGACCTCGTTTTCGTGGTGGGGGAAGATGAGGTCGATGCCGCCGGCATGGATGTCGAAGGTCTGCCCGAGGTGCTTCCACGACATGGCGGAGCACTCGATGTGCCAGCCGGGGCGTCCGGGTTCGGCGACGCCGCAGGGCGAGGGCCAGGACGGCTCGCCGGGCTTCGAGGGCTTCCACAGGACGAAGTCGAGGGGCGAGCGCTTGTAGGGGGCGACCTCGACGCGGGCGCCGGCCTCCATCTCATCGAGGGGCCGCTTCGACAGGCCGCCGTAATCGGGCATGGACGGCACGTCGAACAGGACGTGGCCCGCCGCCACGTAGGCGTGGCCGGCGGCCACCAGCCCCTCGATGATGGCGATCATCTCGGCGATGTGGTCGGTGGCGCGCGGCTCGACGAAGCGGGGCCGGGCCCCCGCCACGTTGACGTCCTCGGGCATCAGCACGCCGAGGCGGCGGATGTCGTCGTGGAAGGCGGCCAGCGTCCCATCGGTGAGTTCGCGGATGGTGATGCCGCGCGCCGCCGCGCGGGCGTTGATCTTGTCGTCCACGTCGGTGACGTTGCGGGCGTAGGTGACGTGCGCCGGACCGTAGAGGTGGCGCAGGAGCCGGAACAGCAGGTCGAAGACGATGATCGGGCGGGCGTTGCCGATATGGGCCGCGTCGTAGACCGTCGGCCCGCAGGCATACATCCGGACATGGCTCGGATCGATCGGCGCGAACACGGCCTTCTGCCGGGTCAGCGTGTTGTAGAGCCGCAACATCGGGGCCATGAAACCGTCCCTCGTCCCTCGGGCGGGCCGCGTGCGCCGCGTGCCTCGACCGCCCCTAGCGCCTTGGTTTTCCGCCACTTCCCGGCGTCGGTACTCCGCCGCGACCGACCCGTCCAATGGGTGGGCGGCCGCGCTGCACGGGCCGCCTGTTGCGCGAAGGCGACGGTTCCGCCGGCCGTCCTGGGCTAATCCGAATCCATGAGCAATTCGAGAACAGCGCCGCTCCGCCGCCTATCGAAAGCGATCCGCGGCGGAAAGGGTTTGTTTACCCGAACCCTTGAGATTTCCCCGAACCCGAATCCCTCCATCGAGGCTTTGCCCATGCGCCGCCCGGCCGCCGAAATCGGCGCTCTCCTCGCCCTCGCCCTGATCTCGTCGGCTGCGTTCGCGGGGGGCGACGGCGAGAGCCCCGCCAGAACCGCGCCGCAGGTGGAGAAGACCTTCCTGATTCCCGCCGGCGAAGGCTACGGCGTCGGCGATTGCCTGACCAACGGCGAGAGCAGCTGCGGCCAGGTGGTGGCCAACGCCTGGTGCGAGGCCCAGGGCTTCGCCGCCGCCGGCTCGTTCGGCGTCGCTGCCCAGGACGAGTACACCGGTGCGATCCCCGCGGTCCCGGTGATCAAGCCGGCCGAGCGCCCGATCCGCATCACCTGCCAGGATTGATCGCCGGACTTGATCTTCAGGACCGATCGCCCCGATCGATCCTGGCCGGATGCGCGTCCGAGGCCGCCTACTTCTTCAGGGCGTCGGCGCATTTCGGCGGGGGTTCGGTCCCCCACGGCATCAGGGGCACGGCCGAGGTGGAGTTCTTGGGCGAGCCCTGGATCACCTTGTCCGAATAGACCATATAGATCAGCGTGTTGCGCTTGGCGTCGCAGCCGCGCACGATCTGCATGGACTTGAAGATCAGCGACCGGCGCTCGCTGAACACCACCTCGCCCTGGCCGAGCTTGTCCTTGAACTGCACGGGGCCGACCTGACGGCAGGCGAGGGAGATGTCCGAGACGTCCTCGGCGAGCCCCAGGGTGCCCTTGATCCCACCCTTCTCGGGCTGGGTGTACCAGCACGCCACACCGGCCACGGCGGGATCGTCGATCCCGTAGACCACGAGCTTGTCGTTGGGGGTGAGCGGACGCCAGACCGTGGATTTGTCGAAGATCCGGTCGGCGTCCTCGGCCCTGGCCGGCGCGGCGCCCGCGAGCGCCGCCGCGACGACGGCCACGGCCATCGTTCCCCCTGTGAGACCCCGAAGCCACATCGTCATGCATTCCCCCCCAACTCGGCTGGGGCGCATGTGGGAAGGCTGTCGCCTCCGCGCGAGGGCAGGTACAAAACTTCCGCTTCGCCGCCACGCCGATTCCCGGAGTCGGCAAGGTTCCACTCCCGATCCTGTCAGGTCATGCCGCTGATCCTCCCCAAGATCCGCACGCTCGTCCGGGCGCTCGCCGTGACCCTCGTCACCGTCGGGACGATGGGGGCCGTGCGGGCACAAGCCACCGACGCCTGCCTGCGCTACCGCTCGGAACTCGCCAACCTGTCCGACGGGGCGAACACCGCCCGCGCGCTCCAGAACGAGATCGGCCGCCTCAACGCCTATTACCGCACCCTGAATTGCGAGGGCGGCCGGTTCCTGTTCTTCGATTCGCGGCCGCCGCAATGCGGGGCCGTGGAGCAGCGCATCCGCGCCCTCAACGCAGGGTACGGCGCCGAGAACGGGGAGGTCACGGCCGCGCGCCGCCGGCAGCTCACGGCGGCCGTGGCCTCCGCCTGCACGGACCCGGCGAGCCGCGTGGCGCTCAACGCCCTGGACGGAACGCCGCGCGAGCCGCGGGCCCGGGGCGGCGGCCAGGTGGTGTGCGTGCGGACCTGCGACGGCGCCTACTTCCCCATGGCCAACCTGCCCGACGGGCGCGAGGGCGCCGACGACCTGTGCCAGGCCCTGTGCCCGGGTGCCGAGGCGGCCGCCTACTCGATGCCCTACGGCGACGACGCCCTGAAGCACGCCGCGACGCTCCGCGGGTCGAAGGCCTACGTGTCGCTCGCCAACGCCTTCCGGTTCCGCACGACGTTCACCCCGAACTGCTCGTGCAAGCGCGAAGGTCAGAGCTGGGCCCAGTCCCTGGTCAAGGCCGAGAGCATGCTGGTGCGCCACAAGGGCGATATCTTCGTCACGCCGATGCAGGCCGAAGCCCTGTCGCGACCGAAGGTGCGCCTCACCCTCGTCGGGCGGGCCGACAAGACCGCGGCGGTCCTGGCCGCCGACGCGGCGAACCGCACGGGCCTCGTGACCACGGAGACCGGCGCCGTGGCGGAGCACGCCGCCATCGAGGCCGCGCCCGCCGCGGCCGCGGGCGAGGAGCGCCAGCCCGTCCGGATCATCGCGCCGAACCTGTTCTCGGTTCAGGGCCAGACCCGCACCGGAACCCCCTGACGGATCGGACAACCGGCCCCGTGCCGGAGACCGGAACCGGGGGAAACGGGAACCATCCGGCCCCAATCCTGTTCCGAAGGCCTCATCCACGACCGTGAGTGCCTTCCATGCGGCCCATCCGCCTGCTCCTCCTCACCGGCACGATCCTGCCGGCCCTCGCCCTGTCCGGGCCCTCCCGGGCCGAACCGGACCGGGCGGCGGGCGGGACGATCCAGTTGGCGCAGGGCGGGCCCGGGGACGAGGGACCGCGCAGCGGTTCCCCCGCCCGCGAGCGGCCCGAGCGCCAGGAAAGACCCGAGCGCCAGGAAAGACCCGAGCGTCAGGAGCGGCCGGAGCCGCGGCAGGACCGACCGGCCCCCAAGCCGGAAAGGCCCGAGCCCCGGCAGGAGCGACCGGAGCCCCGTCAGGAACGCCCCGAGCCGAGACAGGAGCGCGAGCGGGCCGCGCCGCGCCAGGAGCGCGGCGATCCCCGGGACGAGCGTGGCCCGGCGGAACGTCCGGTCCCTCGTCAGGATCGTCAGGAGCGTCCCGACCGTCAGGAGCGCCCTGATCGTCAGGAGCGCCCCATCCGACAGGAGCAGCAGAGCCCGCCGGCGGCGCGGGAGCGTGTGCCCGAGGCGGCTCCGGTGCGTCCGGCCGAGCCGAACCGCCGCGCGCCCGGCACGGAACCCGAGCGTCCGAACGCACCCGAATCCGGACGGCGCGGTCCCGATGCCGCCCCGACCGAGCGGACGGCTCCCCCGTCACCGAACCGGCCGACCCCGCCCGCGGCCGCCGATCCGCGTGCGCCCAATGCGGCCCAGCCCGCGAGGCCCGCGCAGCCGACCGATCCCCGGGCCACTCAGCCGCCGACGGACCCGGCTGCGCCGAAGGTTGCGCCGCAGCCAGCGCCTGACGGCACGCCCCCGGTCGCGCCGAACGCCCGACCCGGCTTGCCGGGGCGCCCGTTCACCCCACCCGGTGCGCCGGGCGCCGACGACCGCAATGCCGCCCCCGGCGCCGAGCGCCCGGACGGACGGGGACCCGGCGGGTCGCCGGACCGGACCGACCCGCGCGGCAATCGCGACGACGGACTGCGCGACCGGGGTCCGCGGGACCAGGAACCGCGCGATCAGGGACTGCGCGAACGCTCTCCGCGTGACGAGTCCTCGCGCGGTGACGATCGGCGTGAGGACCGCGAGCGCCGCGACGCGTTCGAGCGCGCCGGTCCGCGCACCGGCTTCAACGCCCCGGGTCGGCCCGGCTACGTCCCCGGCGGGTTCCGCGACGACGACGAGACCCGCGACTTCGACCGCGTCCGCCGCGACCGCCGCGAGTTCCAGGAGGATGGCCGGACCTATATCCGCGAGCCGGGCCGCATCATCGTGCGCGACCGCGACAACTATTTCATCCGCCACGACGAGAACGAGCGTTTTCGCGATCTGGGGCGCGGCGGCTATCGCAGCGAACGGCGCGGCGGCGATACGATCACGTATCTCGACCGGCCCGGCGGTGAGCAGATCGTCACCATCGTCGACGACGACGGCCGGCTCGTGCGCCGCTCGCGCCGGTTCCGCGATGGCCGCGAGGTCGTGATCATCGACAACGCCTTCGGCGGCGGCGCGCGGCGGCCGATCTACGACGACGTGGTCGACCTGCCGCCGCCGGACATCCGCATCCCGCGCAACCGCTACGTGGTGGATTACGACGGCGCCGACGAGGGCGCCGTCTACGAGGCTCTCTCGGCCCCGCCCGTGGTGGCGGTGGACCGGCGCTACACCCTGGACCAGGTCCGCTACAGCCCGCAGCTGCGCGCCCGGATGCGCAGCATCGACATCGATACGATCACCTTCGACACGGGCTCGTTCACGGTGACGCCGGATCAGGCCGCGCGCCTGTCCACCATGGCGGCGGCGATCAACCGGGCGATCAAGGCCAATCCGCAGGAGGTGTTCCTCATCGAGGGCTACACCGACGCGGTCGGCTCGGACGTCGACAACCTGTCCCTGTCGGACCGCAGGGCCCAGTCCGTGGCCACCGTCCTGAGCCAGAACTTCAGCGTTCCGCCGGAGAATCTGACCACGCAGGGCTACGGCGAGCAGTCCCTCAAGGTGAACACCCAGAACGCCTCGCGCGAGAACCGCCGGGTCACGGTCCGCCGCATCACCCCGCTGATCCAGCAGCAGGGAGAAGCCGCTCCGCCGCCGCGCTGAGCCTCCCGACCGGTCGGGATTGGAGAGATGCCGCCGGTGCAGTCAGATGCCTGATGCCCCGGCGCACCATTTTTGAAAGAAGAACGACGTTTGGCCCGCCGGATGGGTCCGAGGGCGACCCGAAAGCAGTGTCCGGCCTCTCCACCCCGCCCTATATCCCGGTCGCGCACGGGTGATCCGGGGCGACGTCCGGAGACGGCCCGTCGATGGGCCGTCGCGCCGATCCGAATGGGGAGCCGGCATGGACGAGACGCAACCCCGGTTGATCGAGGCGGGAACGCCGGCCTTCCGCCGCACCACCCTGGCGCTCGCGGCGGCCGGATTCTCCACCTTCGCCGTGCTCTACGGCGTGCAGCCCCTGATGCCGGTCTTCGCCGAGGAATTCCACGTCTCGCCGGCCGAGAGCAGCCTCGCCCTCTCCCTGCCGTGCGCCATGCTGGCCATCGCGCTGCTGGTGGTGAGCCCCCTTTCCGAGGTGTGGGGGCGCAAGCCGATCATGGTCGCGTCCCTGTTCGCCTCGGCGGTGCTCACCATCGTGGCGGTCCTGGTTCCGAGCTGGCACGGCTTCCTCGCCCTGCGGGCCCTAACGGGGCTCGCGGCCAGCGGCCTGCCGGCGGTGGCGATGGCCTATCTCAGCGAGGAGATGCACGGGCGCGCCATCGGCCTGTCCATGGGGCTGCTCATCGGCGGCAACGCGCTCGGGGGCATGATCGGGCGGCTGGTCGCCGGGATCATCGCCGACCACGCCTCCTGGCGCTGGGGCCTCGGCACCATCGGCGTCCTGGCCCTGCTCGCGGCCATCGCCTTCCTCTTCAGTCTGCCGGATTCGCAGCGCTTCACCCCCAACCGCATGCGCTGGCGCGAGGTGCCCGGGACCTTCGGCCAGCACTTTCGCGATCCGGGCCTACCGTGGCTGTTCGCCGAGGCATTCCTGCTCATGGGCGGCTTCGTCAGCGTCTACAACTACATCGGCTTTCGCCTGCTCGATCCGCCGTTCGACCTCAGTCAGACCGCCATCGGGGCGATCTTCGTGGTCTACCTGTTCGGAACGTTCTCGTCGGCGCTCACGGGCGAGATCGCGAGCCGGCTCGGGCGCCGCAAGGTGCTGTGGCTCGCCATCCTGCTCGGGCTGGTCGGCATCACCTTGACCCTGTCGAGCCAGCTCTGGCTCATCATCCTCGGCATCGTCGTGGTCACGGTGAGCTTCTTCGGCGCCCATTCCGTGGCGAGCAGCTGGATCGGGCGCCGGGCCCTGCGCGACCGGGCCCAGGCCTCGTCGGTGTACCTGTGCCTGTACTATCTCGGCTCGTCGGTCCTCGGCACGGCGGGCGGCTGGTTCTTCGCCCATTCGGGCTGGATCGGCGTGGTGATGTTCTTCGCGAGCCTCTACGGGCTGGCCCTCGCCATCGCGCTGCGCCTCTCGCGCCTGCCGCCCCTGGTGCCGACGGAATCCTGAAGCGGGCCCGCGTCCGCGGGCCCGTCACCGGTTCAGATGTGGATCGCGCGCTTCGCCACCGCCAGCGCCGCTTCCTTGACCGCCTCGGTGAGGGTCGGGTGCGCGTGGCAGGTGCGCGCGACGTCCTCCGCGCTCGCCCCGAACTCCATCGCCACGGCCACTTCGGCGATGAGGTTGCCCGCATCCGCACCGACGATGTGGACACCGAGCACCCGGTCGGTGGTGGCATCGGCCAGGATCTTCACGAAACCGTCCGTGGTGTGGTTGACCTTGGCGCGGCCGTTGGCGGTGAAGGGAAATTTTCCGCTGTTGTAGGCGATGCCGTCCTTCTTCAACTCCTCTTCGGTCTTCCCCACCGAGGCCACCTCCGGGTAGGTGTAGACGACGTTCGGGATCACCCCGTAATTGACGTGGCCCGACTGGCCGGCGAGGAGTTCTGCCACCGCCACTCCCTCGTCCTCGGCCTTGTGGGCCAGCATCGGCCCGCTGATCACGTCGCCGATGGCGTAGATGCCGGTGACGTTGGTGGCGTAGTGGCTGTCGGTCTGGATGCGGCCCTTGTTGTCGAGGCCGACGCCCACGGTCTCGAGTCCGAGCCCGTCCGTGTAGGGCACCCGCCCGATGGCCACGAGCACCACGTCGGCGGCAAGCGTCTCGGCCTCGCCGCCGGCGGCGGGCTCCACCGTGACGGTGGCGGCGCCATCCGCCACCGCAACGCCCGTGACCTTCGACGACAGCCGGAACTGCACGCCCTGCTTGCCGAGGATGCGCTGGAACTGCTTGCCGACCTC
Source organism: Methylobacterium sp. WL69 (assembly GCF_008039485.1). NCBI lineage: Bacteria > Pseudomonadati > Pseudomonadota > Alphaproteobacteria > Hyphomicrobiales > Methylobacteriaceae > Methylobacterium > Methylobacterium sp. WL69. The sequence goes on from NZ_VRUZ01000075.1 coordinate 10,865, forward strand.
GCCGTCCATGCCCGGCAGGATGCGGTCGAGATACTCGACCACGGTGACCTCGGAGCCGAGGCGGCGCCAGACCGAGCCGAGTTCGAGGCCGATGACGCCGGCGCCGATGATCAGGAGCTTCTTGGGCACCGCCTGCAGTTCGAGGGCGCCTGTGGAGGAGACCACGATGGTCTCGTCGATGGTGACGCCGGGGAGCTTCGTCACGTCCGAGCCCGTGGCGATGACCACGTTCTTGGTTTCCAGAAGCTGGTTGCCGCCATCCTCCGACAGCACCTCGACGCGCCCCGCACCGGCGAGGCGCGCGGTGCCGCGATAGCTGTCGATGCCGTTCTTCTTCAGCAGGAACTCGACGCCCTTGGTGTTGCCGTCGACGCCGTCCTGCTTGAACGCCATCATCTTCTTCAGGTCGAGTTCGGGGGCGCTGACGATCACGCCCATGTCGGCGAAGTGCTTACCCGCCTCCTCGAAGGCCTCGGAGGCGTGCAGCAGGGCCTTCGACGGGATGCAGCCGACGTTGAGGCAGGTGCCGCCATGGGTCGCCCGCTTCTCCACCACGGCGGTCTTGAGGCCGAGCTGAGCCGCCCGGATGGCGCAGACATAGCCGCCGGGGCCGGTGCCGATGACGACGAGATCGTAGGACATGGGATTCTGACTCGCTGAATTGGGCGGCGGGTCATGCCCCACCATCGGATACGAAGCGCACGGAAGCGTCCGGCCGCGATCGACGCGGCCGGCGGACGGCAGCTGCCGGGCCTTAGAGGTCGAGCACGAGGCGGGCCGGATCTTCCAGCGCCTCCTTGACGCGCACGAGGAAGGTCACGGCCTCCTTCCCGTCGACGATGCGGTGATCGTAGGACAGGGCGAGGTACATCATCGGACGCGCCTCGATCTTGCCGGCGCGGACCACCGGGCGCTCCTCGATGCGGTGCATGCCGAGGATGCCCGATTGCGGCGCGTTGAGGATCGGGGTCGACATCAGCGACCCGTAGATGCCCCCGTTGGTGATGGTGAAGGTGCCGCCCTGCATCTCGTCGATGGAGAGCTTGCCGTCGCGGGCCTTCTTGCCGAAGCCGGAGATGGTCTTCTCGATGCCGGCGATCGACAGGTCGTCGGCGTTGCGGACCACGGGGACCACGAGGCCCTTGTCGGTGCCGACGGCGATGCCGATGTGGTAGTAGTTCTTGTAGACGAGGTCCTGCCCGTCGATTTCGGCATTGACCGCCGGCACGTCCTTGAGGGCGCCGATCACCGCCTTGGTGAAGAAGCCCATGAAGCCGAGCTTGGTCCCGTGCTTCTTCTCGAAGATGTCCTTGTACTGGCTCCGCATGGCCATCACGGCCGACATGTCGACGTCGTTGAACGTCGTCAGCATCGCGGCGGTGTCCTGCGCGTCCTTGAGACGGCGGGCGATGGTCTGACGCAGCTTGGTCATGCGCACGCGCTCCTCGCGCGCCGCGTCGTCGGGCTTCGACGGCGCGCGCGGGGCGGCGGGCTTGGCCTCCTTGGCGGGCGCGGGCGCCGGTGCCGACGGCCCCTTCGCCTTGGCCTCCAGCATGTCGCCCTTGGTGACGCGGCCGTCCTTGCCCGAGCCGTTCAGGGTCGCCGGATCGATGCCGGATTCCCGCGCCATCTTGGAGACGGCCGGGCCGTTGTCGCCGGATTCCCGGGCCCGGGCCGGAGCGCCGTCGCCGTGATTGCCGTAGCCGGCCGACGAACTCTCGGCCGGGGCCTCGGCGGGCTTCTGCCCGCCCTTGTCCTCGGCGGGCGCCTCCGAGCGGGTCTCGGCCTTCGGCTCGGTCTTCTTCGGCGCCGCCGCCTTGGCACCGCCCGTGGCCTCGACGATGGAGCCGAGCAGCGCCCCGGGCTCCACGGTCTCGCCGTCCTGGACCAGGATCTCGCCGAGCTCGCCCGCGGCCGGCGCGTTGACCTCGAGGGTGACCTTGTCGGTCTCGAGTTCCACCAGGGGCTCGTCGGCCGCCACCGTGTCGCCCGGCTTCTTGAACCAGCGGCCGATGGTGGCCTCGCTCACGGATTCGCCGAGGGTCGGGACGAGGATGTCGGTTGCCATGGTGTGTGTCCGCCTGGATTATCGGGCGCGCCGGTGCGCGGTCAGATCGGGAATGCCGTGCGGCGTCAGACCGCCAGCGCCTCGTTGAGGAAGGCCTGGAGCTGGGCCTGGTGCTTCGAGAGCAGGCCCACAGCCGTGGAGGCCGAGGCCGGCCGGCCGACGTAGCGGGCGCGCTTGACCGAGGACTGGGCCTGGCCGAGCACCCATTCGAGGTAGGGCTCGACGAAGGCCCAGGGCCCCATGTTCTTCGGCTCCTCCTGGCACCACACCACCTCGGCGTTGCGGAAGCGGGACATCTCGCCCGCCAGCGCCTTGAGGGGGAACGGATAGAGCTGCTCGACGCGCAGGATGTAGACGTCGTTGAGCCCGCGCTTCTCGCGCTCGTCGTAGAGATCGTAATAGACCTTGCCGGAGCACAGGACGACGCGACGGATCTTGTCGTCCTTGGCGAGCTTGGTGGCGTCGTCCTCGCGCTCGGCATCGTCCCACAGCACGCGGTGGAAGCTCGATCCCTCCGCCATCATGTCGATGCCGGACACCGCCCGCTTGTGGCGCAGGAGCGACTTCGGCGTCATCAGGATCAGCGGCTTGCGGAACTCGCGGTTGAGCTGGCGCCGCAGGATGTGAAAGTAGTTCGACGGCGTGGTGCAGTTGGCCACCTGCATGTTGTCCTCGGCGCACATCTGCAGGAAGCGTTCCAGGCGGGCCGAGGAATGCTCCGGGCCCTGGCCCTCGTAGCCGTGGGGCAGCAGCAGGGTCAGGCCGGACATGCGCAGCCATTTGCGCTCGCCGGACGAGATGAACTGGTCGATGACCACCTGGGCGCCGTTGGCGAAATCGCCGAACTGCGCCTCCCACAGCACCAGGGCGTTGGGCTCGGCCGCCGAGTAGCCGTACTCGAAGCCGAGCACCGCCTCTTCCGAGAGCATCGAGTTGATGACCTCGAGGCTGGCCTGGCCCTCGCGGATGGAGTTGAGCGAGGTGTAGCGCTGCTCGTTCTCCTGATCGATCACCACGGCGTGGCGCTGGGAGAAGGTGCCGCGCTCGACGTCCTGGCCCGAGAGGCGGACCCGGTGGCCCTCCAGCAGCAGGGAGCCGAAGGCGAGGGCCTCGGCCGTCGCCCAGTCGATGCCCTGGCCGCTCTCCACCGCCTTGGCGCGGTTGTCGAAGAAGCGCTGGATCGTACGGTGCAGGTGGAAGCCGGGCGGCGGCGTGGTGATGCGCTGGGCGATCTCGCGCAGGATCTCCGCCGGCACGCCGGTCTTGCCCCGGCGCGGATCGTCGACATCCTCGCGCACGGCCTTGAAGCCGGACCAGCGCCCGTCGAGCCAGTCGGCCTTGTTGGACTTGTAGTTGCCGGCCACCTCGAGCTCGCCGTCGAGGATCGCGCGGAACTCGGCCTTGCGGGTGTCGAGTTGCTCCTGGGACAGGACGCCCTCGGCGACGAGCTTCTTGCCGTAGGTCTCGAGGGCCGTCGGGTGCTTGCGGATGCGCTGGTACATCTTCGGCTGGGTGAAGGCCGGCTCGTCGCCCTCGTTGTGGCCGAAGCGGCGGTAGCACAGCATGTCGATGACGACGGGCTTGCCGAACTTCTGCCGGTACTCGATGGCGATCTTGGCCGCGAACGTCACGGCCTCGGGGTCGTCGCCGTTGCAGTGGAAGATCGGCGCTTCCACCATCTTGGCGACATCCGACGGATAGGGCGAGGACCGCGAAAACCGCGGATCGGTGGTGAAGCCGATCTGGTTGTTGATGATGAAGTGGATCGACCCGCCCGTGCGGTGTCCCTTCAAGCCCGACAGGCCGAGGCACTCGGCGACCACGCCCTGGCCGGCGAAGGCGGCGTCGCCGTGGATCAGGAGCGGCACGACGCTGGTGCGGTGGACATGCGGATTGGCGCGCTGGTCCTGCTTGGCGCGCACCTTGCCGAGCACCACCGGGTCGACGATCTCGAGGTGGGACGGGTTGGCGGTGAGCGACAGGTGGACGTTGTTGCCGTCGAAGGCGCGGTCCGAGGACGCGCCGAGGTGGTACTTCACGTCGCCCGAGCCCTCGACCTCGGCCGGGCTGGCCGAGCCGCCCTTGAACTCGTTGAAGATCGCCCGGAAGGGCTTCGCCATCACGTTGGAGAGCACGTTGAGGCGGCCGCGATGGGCCATGCCGAGCACGATCTCGTGGGCGCCGAGCGCCCCGCCGCGCTTGATGATCTGCTCCAGCGCCGGGATCATCGCCTCGGAGCCGTCGAGGCCGAAGCGCTTGGTGCCGGTGTACTTGAGGTCGAGGAACTTCTCGAACCCCTCCGCCTCGATGAGCTTGTTGAGGATCGCGCGCTTGCCCTCGGGGGTGAAGGTGATCTCCTTGCCCTTGCCCTCGATGCGCTCCTGGATCCACGCCTTCTCCTCCGGGTTGGAGATGTGCATGAACTCGACGCCGAGCGTCTGGCAGTAGGTGCGCTCCAGGATCTCGACGATCTCGCGGATGGTCGAGAATTCGAGGCCGAGGACGTTGTCGAGGAAGATCGGGCGGTCCCAGTCCTTTTCCTCGAAGCCGTAATGCTGCGGGTGCAGTTCCTCGTGGTCGCCGCGCGGGGCGAGGCCGAGGGGATCGAGCTTGGCGTGGAGGTGGCCGCGCATGCGGTAGGCGCGGATCAGCATGATCGCGCGTACGGAATCCTTGGTCGCCTGCTCGACGGAGATGCCGGGGGCCGACGCCACCACGGCGCCCTTGGCCGGCGCCGTCGCGGTGTCCGACTTGGCGCGGATCTTCTCGCCCATGGCCTTCTCGACGGTGGCCCAGTTGCCGTCCAGCGCCGACACGATCTCGCCGTTGGCGTGGACCGGCCAGTTCGGCTTCTGCCACGAGGCGCCGGCGGCGTTCTTCTCGGCGGCGCCCTTGTCCTCGTTCAGGGAGCGGAAGAAGTCCTGCCACTCCGGGTCGACGGAGTTCGGATCGCGGGCATGGGCCGCCTGCAGTTCCTCGATGTAGGCGGCGTTTCCGCCGTAGAGGAACGAGGTTTCGAGCGCGTCCTGGCGTGCCATCGTTCAGTCATCCCACCGCTTGGCTCGCGGTCCCCCCGTCCGGAGGGACCGCCGCCCGATCCGGCGCCGGGCGCCAGGGATCGGATTTGGAAAGTCGGACGCGGGGACCGCGTCCGTCGGGTCTCATATGGGCGCCCGAGCCTGAATGCGGCGCAACGCAGGCCCGCGCGCCCGTGATCCTCAGCCCTTGAGGACGTCGACCAGGGTGCTGCCGAGGCGCGCCGGCGAGGGCGAGACCCGGATGCCGGCCGCCTCCATGGCGGCGATCTTGTCCTCGGCGCCGCCCTTGCCGCCCGAGATGATGGCGCCGGCATGCCCCATGCGGCGACCCGGAGGCGCCGTGCGGCCGGCAATGAAGCCGACCATGGGCTTCCTGCGGCCGCGCCTGGCCTCGTCGGCGATGAACTGCGCCGCCTCCTCCTCGGCCGAACCGCCGATCTCGCCGATCATCACGATGGACTCGGTCCGGTCGTCGGCCAGGAACAGTTCGAGCATGGAGATGAACTCCGTGCCCTTCACCGGGTCGCCGCCGATGCCCACCGCCGTGGTCTGGCCGAGACCCGCCTGAGTGGTCTGGAACACGGCCTCGTAGGTGAGGGTGCCGGAGCGCGAGACGATACCGACGGAGCCCGGCCTGAAGATGTTGGCCGGCATGATGCCGATCTTGCATTCGCCCGCCGTGACGATGCCGGGGCAGTTCGGTCCGACGAGACGCGACTTCGAGCCTTCGAGGGAGCGCTTCACCCGCACCATGTCGAGTACCGGAATGCCCTCGGTGATGCAGACGATGAGCGGAATCTCAGCCGCGATCGCCTCGCAGATGGCATCGGCCGCACCGGGCGGCGGCACGTAGACCACGGAGGCGTCGGCCCCCGTGGCATGCCGAGCCTCCGCCACCGTGTCGAAGACCGGGAGGCCGAGATGCGTGGCGCCGCCTTTGCCCGGCGAGGTGCCGCCGACCATCTTGGTGCCGTAGGCGATGGCCTGCTCGGAATGGAAGGTCCCGTTCTTGCCGGTGAAGCCCTGGCAGATGACCTTGGTGTTCGCGTCGATCAGGATGGACATGGGTACTCTCAGCCCTTCTTCACGGCGGCGACGATCTTCTGCGCGGCGTCGTCGAGGTCGTCGGCGGAGATCACGTTTAGGCCGGAATTCCGGATGATCTCCTTGCCCTTCTCGACGTTGGTGCCTTCGAGCCGCACCACCAGGGGCACTTCGAGGCCCACCGCCTTCACCGCCGCGATCACGCCGTTGGCGATGACGTCGCACTTCATGATGCCGCCGAAGATGTTGACCAGGATGCCCTTCACTTGCGGATCGGCGGTGATGATCTTGAACGCCGCCGTGACCTTCTCCTCGCTCGCGCCGCCGCCAACATCGAGGAAGTTCGCCGGCTCCTCGCCGTAGAGCTTGATGATGTCCAGGGTCGCCATGGCGAGGCCGGCGCCGTTGACCATGCAGCCGATGGTGCCGTCCAGCGCGATGTAGGCCAGATCGTACTTGGAGGCCTCGATCTCCTTGGCGTCCTCCTCCGTCTCGTCGCGGAGCGCGACGATGTCGGGGTGGCGGTAGAGGGCGTTCGAATCGAAGGAGATCTTGGCGTCGAGGCACTTGAGGTGGCCGTCGCCCGTGAGCACCAGGGGGTTGATCTCCAGCATGCTCATGTCCTTGGCGGTGAACGCCGTGTAGAGCTTGGTGGTGAGTTCGCCGGCTTCCTTGGCCTGCGGGCCGGTGAGGCCGAGGGCCTTGGCGACGGCGCGGCCGTGATGGGGCATCACGCCGGTGGCGGGGTCCACCGAGAAGGTGACGATCTTCTCAGGGGTCTCGTGCGCCACCGTCTCGATGTCCATGCCGCCTTCCGTCGAGACGACGAAGGCGACCTGTCCGGTCTCGCGGTCCACCAGCATGGAAAGGTAGAACTCGGCCTCGATCTGGGCGCCGTCCTCGATGTAGAGGCGGTTCACCTGCTTGCCGGCCTCGCCGGTCTGGATCGTGACCAGGGTCTGGCCCAGCATCTCGCCGGCGAACTGCTTGACCTCGTCCAGGGACTTGGTGACGCGCACGCCGCCCTTGGCGCCCTCGGGCGCGCCCTTGAAGGTGCCCTTGCCGCGCCCGCCGGCATGGATCTGCGACTTCACCACCCAGACCGGGCCGCCGAGTTCACGCGCCGCGGCCTCGGCCTCCTCGGCCTTGAAGATCGGCACGCCACGCGAGACGGGCAGGCCGAACTCCTTGAGAACCGCCTTGGCCTGGTATTCGTGGATGTTCATGCCAAACTCCTCCCTCGTCCCGGCCGGGCCGGGTTTCCCAGTTTCCGTGGGGCTTCGTTCGGACGGACCGCCTGCGCGGTCCGCCGTCGAGCCTCCGTCTTAGGCGAGCGCCGGGTTGATGGTCTTGCAGGCCTCGATCAGGCCCTTTACGGCGCCCACGGACTTGTCGAACATCGCCTTCTCGTCGTCGTTGAAGGTGACTTCGAGGATGCGCTCGACGCCGTTCGCGCCGATGACGATGGGCACGCCGACATACATGCCGTCGATGCCGTACTCGCCGTTGAGGTAGGCGGCGCAGGGCAGGACCCGGCGCTTGTCGCGCAGGTAGCTCTCGGCCATGGCGATGGCGGAGGCGGCGGGCGCGTAGAAGGCCGAACCGGTCTTCAGCAGGTTGACGATCTCGCCGCCCCCTTTACGGGTGCGCTCGACCATGGCGTCGAGCTTACCTTGCGTGGTCCAGCCGAGCTTGACCAGATCGGTCAGCGGCACGCCGGCCACGGTGGAGTAGCGCACCAGCGGCACCATGTCGTCGCCGTGGCCGCCGAGCACGAAGGCGGTGACGTCCTCGACCGAAACCTTGAACTCGTCGGCGAGGAAGTGGCGGAACCGCGCCGAGTCCAGCACGCCGGCCATGCCGACGACCTTGTTGGTGGGCAATCCCGAAAACTTCTGCAGGGCCCACACCATCGCGTCGAGGGGATTGGTGATGCAGATCACGAAGGCGTCGGGCGCGTGCTGCTTGATGCCGGTGCCCACGGCCTCCATCACCTTGAGGTTGATGCCGATGAGGTCGTCGCGGCTCATGCCGGGCTTGCGCGGCACGCCGGCCGTGACGATCACCACGTCGGCACCGGCGATGCCGGCATAGGCGCTCGCGCCCGAATAGGCGGCGTCGAAGCCGTCGACGGGGGCGGATTCGGCGATGTCGAGGGCCTTACCCTGGGGCACGCCGTCGACGATGTCGAACAGGACGACGTCGCCGAGTTCCTTCAACCCGGCCAGATGCGCGAGGGTGCCACCGATCTGTCCGGCGCCGATGAGCGCGATCTTGCTGCGTGCCATGGGTAAAACGAGCCTCCGGTGATCGGGTTAGCGGTGCGGTGTTCCGCTGGTGTGACGGTGCGCCCCGGGTGTCGGCGAGGTCGCGCCGCCGAACTGTCCTGTGTCGAATCTTGGGTCGAACCTTGGTCGGCCGAACCCTCTCGGGTCGACCCTTCGCGGGTGGTGTGTGCGTTGCGGCGGTGTGTGGCGGAAAAGGCCCACGTCTTCAACCGAGGATGGATCGGCCCTGCAGGGTTCGGGCCAAGCCAGACCTTGCGGCGCTTCGGCGCGGCAGGGGCGAAAACATAAGGCGGCGAAGGCCTTAAGCCGATCGACGACCGCACGGACGGCTGAAATCCCGCCGGTGACAGAGGAATCGTTCTGTCACGGAGGTCAGAGCGCCCCCGTCCGGAGTACCCGCTGGATGGCGAGAATCACGGCCCCGAGGCGGGCCTCGATGAGGTCCCCCGGCAGGTCGGCATCGTGCTGGATCGCCAGCGGATGGGTGAAGCGGTAGCTCGCATCGAAGATGTAGGCGATGGCCCGTTCGCGATCGCGCGCCACGAACGCACCCGTCGCCATGCCTTCCTCCACCACCCGCTCGACGAGGCCGCGCAGGCGGACCCGGTGGCGCCGGGCGATGGGCCTTGCGCCCACGGCGGCGTCGAGGTGGACGGAGAACAGGTTCGGTTCGTTGGCCAGGGTCGATCGCTGCGCCGAGGCGAGGGCCGAGAGCAGGCGCTCGATCTTGTCGTCGGCGGGGTCGGGCGCATCGGCGATGCGGGCGAGTTCCGCTTCCACGTCGCGCAGCCAGCGGCCGGCCACGGCGTCGAGGAGGGCGTCCTTCGACGGGAAGTAGCGGTAGACGTTGGCGTGGGTCATGCCGGCCTCCGCCGCCACGGCCACCACCGTCACCCGCTTGGGGCCGAGACGGCGCAGGTGCTCGGTGGCCACGGCGAGGAGCCGCGCATCCACGGCGATGGGCGCGGCGCGCGGCGCGGCGCGGCCGGCACGGTTGGCCGAGGAGCGATCGGAGGATGGCTTCCGGGGTCCGTCGTCGAGGCTATGGCCCTCGGAATCGTTGACCGCGGCAAGGCCGTTCCCAAAGACGAAGGGCGGGCCGGGAGGCTGCATCGTTCGGGAACACCGGCCATGGCTGGAGGAGGGGCGGACCTCCCTGTCAAATCGCCAGCGTCGATCACCACGACGTGTACGTCTGCGAGGCCCAGCGTCTCGCAAATGCGAGACGCTGTCCCGCCCTTTAGCGGGTCAGAACTTATTCTTCCAGGCCCTCAATGCAGTAAACACGTGCACCGCCTCGGTTCCGGGGCTGAGATTCACTGCTCGTGCCAGGGCCGGCTCGCCGGCGCGCAGGAACGGATTGGTCGCCCGCTCGTCACCCAGGGTTGTGGGAACGAGGAAGCGGCCCTCGGCTTTCGCCCGCTCGGCCTCGTCCATCCGCGCCGCCAGCCGCGCGTTGTCGGGCTCGGCGGCCCGGGCGAAGCGGGCATTGGACAGGACGTAGTCGTGCCCGCTGTAGACCCGGGTATCGTCGGGCAGGCCGTCGAAGCGGGCGAGCGAATGCCACAGCACCTCCGGCTCGGCCTCCATCACCCGGCCGCAGCCCAGGGTGAACAGGGTGTCGCCGGCGAACACCAGGCCGGCCGCCTCGAACCAGTAGGTGACGTGGTCGGCGCAGTGCCCCGGGGTCTCCCACACCGCGGCCGACAGCGATCCGACCCGTACCACGTCGCCCTCGGACACGGCGACGTCGACCTCCGGGACGGCCGAACCCGCCTTGGCCGGCGCCGTGACCCTGGCGCCCGTCCGGCGCTTCACCTCGGCGATGCCCTCGATGTGATCCGTGTGCCGATGGGTCACGAGGATGTCGGTCAGGGTCCAGCCGGCCGCGTCGAGGGCCGCGAGGACGGGCGCGGCCTCCGGCACGTCGATGGCAGCGCAGGCGCCCGTCTCGGGATCGTGCAGGAGCACGCCGATATTGTCGCTGCGGCAAAGGAAGGTCCGGATCTCCGGTCGGGAAGCGGGCATGGCGTTGTCCTCGACGTTCTCGGCGTTGCGGTCCGATGTCGGCGGGGAACCGGGCCGGGCGACCTCCGGTTCCGGCGCGGAGGTGCGGCGGGGTTTGCGGGATCGGGGTTGCCGCAAGCGGCGCGGCCCCCCATTGATGCGGGAGCGCCCTCGCCGGTCCCCCGGACAGGTGCGCCGGCCCGCCGGACCCCCGCCATGCGCCTCGACGTCACCGACCTGCGCGCCTTCTACGCCAGTCCGCTCGGCGGGGTGACGCACCGCATCGTCGCCCGCGCGATCCACGGCTTCCTCGGCTCGGTCTCGGGCCTGCGGGTTCTGGGGCTCGGCTACGCCACGCCCTATCTCGGGCCCGTCCACGTCATCGCCGAGCGGACGCTGGCCTTCATGCCGGCGACGCAGGGCGTGGTGAACTGGCCCGGCAGCGGACGCTCGTGCTCGGCCCTCGCCGACCCGACGATGATGCCCCTGCCCGAGGCCGCCGTCGACCGGGTGATCCTGGTCCACGCCCTGGAATCCGTCGAGAGCCCCACGGAGCTGCTCCAGGACGTCTGGCGGGTGCTGACGCCGGGGGGCCGGATGATCCTGGTGGTGCCCAACCGCCGGGGCGTCTGGGCCCGGCGCGACGCGACCCCCTTCGGCCACGGCCAGCCCTACAGCCGCTCGCAGCTCGCCCGGCTCATGCGCACCACCCAGTTCTCGCCCGAGGGCTGGGCCGAGGCCCTGTACATGCCGCCGGTGCAGAGCCGCGTCTGGCTGCAGACGGCCGGGGCCTGGGAGCGCCTCGGCACCGGCCTGTCCCTGCCCTTCGCCGGGCTGCACGTGGTGGATGCGACCAAGCAGCTCTACCGGCCCGTCGCCGTCCGGCGGGTCCGGCGCGCGACCCGCCTCGCCCCGGCCCGCGCCCTGGTGC
>NZ_VRUZ01000076.1:0-21989 GCF_008039485.1 Methylobacterium sp. WL69
GACCTGGGTCCCCGCCTGCGCGGGGATCTCCGCTTCGCTGCGACTTGCCGAACGATGTGCTGCGCCGGTCTGGTGGTTTGAGCGGTGTGCCCAGAACCCGATCCCATCTCGAACTCGGCCGTTAAACGCACCAGCGCCCATGGTACTGTGTCTCAAGACACGGGAGAGTCGGTCGCCGCCAGACCTGCACAGCACATCTCAAAACCTCAGCATTCCCTCCAGACGATCCGAACTTGCCCCAAAGGCAAAACACCCTGGCGCGGGGTGGAGCAGCCCGGTAGCTCGTCAGGCTCATAACCTGAAGGTCACAGGTTCAAATCCTGTCCCCGCAACCAAATACCAAACAGACCAAAAAGCCCCCGATCCTCAACGGTCGGGGGCTTTTTGCCGTCCGATGATCGCCCGCCAACGGAGCCGTTCCCATCGCCGAACCCCAGACCGTCCTCGTCCCAAGGCCGCATCAGGAACAGGCCGCACGGGCTATCCTCGCCGCGCGGACGGGCGGAAAACCCGGGTTCCTGCTCGGCGACATGACCGGCCTGGGAAAAACCCTGTCGGTGTGGAGCGCCCTGGCTCGTATGCCGGAGCCCGACATCCTCATCGTCTGCCCCAAGGGAGCAATGCCGCAATGGCGGCGCACCATCGCGCAGGCGGGCCTGTCAGCGAAGTCCGTGACCCTGCTCAACTATGAGCGCACCAAATCCCTCATGGCGCCGCCGGCGGCGAGCAAGCGGCGCTCGACGCGGGCCAGGAACAACGAACTCGCCAAGCACGGCCAGTTGAAGCGGACCTGGTCCCTGGTCGCCTTCGACGAGAGCCACCGCCTCCGCAATCCGACGGCCCAGCAGACCCTCGTCTGCCGCCAGCTCGCCCAGGCCGCGCGGTTCGCAGTCTATCTCAGCGCCACCGCCGGCCAGGCCCCCCACGAGCTGTCCTATCTCGGACGCCTCCTGGGGGCAGCCGCCGGCGCCCCCTGCGATACCCTCGCGGAGTTTCGCGATCTCCTGCGGCGCCTCGGCATCGGCGGGGCGAAGGGTCGCTGGGCCAACTGGCGCTGGACGGCCAACCCCCGCGACTGCGCCGTGATGGCGGAGCTGCTCTATGCCGGACCGGACGCCATCGGCCTGCGCCGCCGGCCCGGTGACATCGCCGGCTGGCCGGAGGTGCAGCGCGAACTCGCCGCCACCGCCCTCGATCCCGCGGCGCGCCGGCTCTACGACGCCAACTGGCGGGAGTTCCGCCGGAGCTGGGGTCTGCTCGGCGGCAGCGCCCGCCGCCCGGCCGGCTGGGCGGCCGACCTGCGCTTTCGCCAGAAAGCGAGCCTGCTCCGGGTCGCCGGCACGGCGGATTTCGTCGAGACCCTGCTTGAGTCCGGCGAGGCCGTGGCGGTGTCCGTCGCCTTCCTCGAGACCGGCGCGGCCCTGGCCGAGACCCTAACCCGGCGCGGCTGGCGCACGGGCGCCATCGACGGGACGCGAGCTGACGCCGCCAACGAGGCCGAACGGGTGGCGTTCCAGACCGGTGCCCGCGACGTGGTCATCTTCACCGTGACCGAGTCGATCTCGCTCCACCGCAACGAGATGACGGGGGGCGAGGCGGTACGGTCCCTCGTCATCCACGACATGCGCCACAGCGCGATCCAGCTGGCGCAGATCGAGGGCCGCTGCCATCGCGACGGCGAGCGGGCGACGATCTACTACGCTTTCGCCGAAGGGACGGTGGAAGAGACCATCACCGCCACGGTCCTGCGCCGGATGACCGCCATGGAGGCCATGGCCGGGGAGGACACCGCCCTCCTCGATGCCATCGCGGCCCTCATCGAGGGCACGCCCACGCCGCCCAATCCGTAGCACGGGCGTATGGGCTGCCGCCGCCGAGGTCCGATCCGGACGGACCTTTCGGGGAACGGCCGTAGGGTCTTGTTTCCCCAACGGCTTTCTCGAAAACCGGATTCCACTTTCATGGCCGATGCCGTAAGGCGAGGGCCATGTCAGACCTGGAAACGCTCCTCGATCGCCTGAAGAACGCTCAGCGCGATCTCATCCTCGACGCGGCGAAAGTCGCCATGGTGCCACCCGACAGCATGCTGCGGCGGATTGCCGACCTCGAGAACACCATCGCGGCGGTGGAAGCGCTCATCGACGAGCAGCGCCACGCTCGCGCCTGACCGTGCCATGCTCGAAACCCCGGACGGGCGCTACATCGTCGTGCGCGGCCGGCTCTGGCGGCGGACCCGGCCGGATCTGGCCCCGGACATCCGCGACGGCCTCGTCCACGACCTCATGGATGCGAGGCGGGCGGTGAAGGCCGGCCGGCAGGCGGGCGATCCGGAGGCGGTTGCGCAGGCGCGGGCCGCCGTCGAGCGGGCCAAGCGGGGCCTCGGGGAACGCGGCCCGGTGTGGTGGACGGACGGCGCGCCGGACCTCAACCGCCGCATGGCCCGCAACACCCCCTATGCGGAATGGTACGCGGACCAGTCCGACGAGGCGTGACCGCGTCGTTTCCGCGATCCGCCGCACTGGACCCCGGGCCGGGCATCGCTTATATTCCGGGTGCGGTTGATGACCGGTTCATAATAACGTTTCAGGACCCGGAGGGCAGTACTCCGGCGCCTCCACCAAAAGCCCATCCCGTCGATGGTGGGTTTCTGATGGGGGCGAAATAGGATCGACTGGGCGGTAAAGGGATCGCGAGTTCAGTCTCACTTCGGTGGGATACGATGCGACTGTCGGTAAGGTTTCGACCGGTTTGGCGTAGGCAACCCCTATTCCAGGCATCTGACCAAAACTCTAAATGCCAACGATAACGTTGTCATGGATGCCCGCCTCGCGGCGTAAGCATCTTGCGGTAGGGTAACCGTCGAAACAGAACCCGGGGCTTCGGCCCCGGGACCCACTTTTCTCACCATGGCTGCCTCGACCGGATCGCGTAACGCGCGAGGCCGGCGTTTTTGCGTGCGTGGGACGAGCGGAGCACGCACGCAAAAACGCCCCGCGACGAATCGCGGGGCGCAAGGTTCCGGACGGTGACGTTCGCCGATGATGGCCCGATGTCAGACCGGGTTCGACGGGTAGGACCGGACGCGGGCGCGGCCCTCAGGCGTCCCGGACAGGACGGCCGGATCGGACGCCGCGGCGGCCTGCGGGGCGGTCCAGCCCTCGGCGCGCCAGCCCTGAGCCCGCTCGTCGATGTCGATGGAGCCGTGCTCCTCGAGGATGTCCATCACCGCGGTGGCGCGGGCTTCGTCCGCCCGGACGGTCACCAGGGTGCCGCCACGGCGCACACCCTCGGAGTAGGTATGGGCGTCCGTCTCGCTCAAGCCCGCCCCGGTGAGGCCACCGGCAAGACCACCCGCCGCCGCGCCGATGCCGGCGCCCGTGAGGGTGGCGACGAGCCAGCCGGCCGCCACCACGGGGCCGACGCCGGGGATCGCCATCAGGCCGAGGCCCGTGAGCAGGCCAGCGGCACCACCCAGAACCGTGCCGACGGTGGCGCCGGTGCCGGCCCCCGTCGCGGTGCTCTCGGCGGTGTCGGTGTGGTCGTGCGTCGCTGTCGGGGAGGCGACGCGTCCGGCGTGGCGGTCGCCCTCGTTGCTGCCGACGATGCTGATGTCGCTGTGCGGGACGCCGAGGGTCTCGATCTTCGCCACGGCGGCGCTGGCATCGTCGTAATTGTCGTAGAGGGCCGTAATGGTCTGCTGGGCCATGGTGGACTCCTGTTCAGGTCTGAAACGCGGACTCGGGATCGGCGAAGCGCTCACGGAACCCCGTGGGCCGCTCGGGTCCCCGCGAAAAGCCCCCTCATGTCGGGGCAATCTTCGCGGGACACGCTCAATGCGCGGCGACGTTGCCCTTGAAGTCGATGCCGACCTTGACGGGCTTGCCATCGAGCATCGCGTCGGCCCGCCAGATGCCCTTGTCGTCCTTGGTCAGGCCTTTGACGTCCTTGTAGCCGGCCTCGGTGAGGCGGTGATGCGTCTGGGCCTCGGTGAAGCTGTTGGCGCCTTCCTCGAGCTTGGCGCCCGTGGCGGCATGGGCCGTGCCGGGCTTGGCCGCATCCGGCCGGTCGGTGTTGGGCCGGGTCACGGCTTCCTGGCCGCCGGAGGTGGCACTCGACTTGGCGTCGGGGGCGGGCGTTCCGGTCACGGTGGTCTGGGCGAGGGCCGGGCTGGCGCCGAGGACCGTCAGGATGGCGAGGGTTTGCAGGGTCCGGTTCACGGTATTCTCCTTTGACTGAGGACCCATTCAATCTCCGAGATTGCCCGATCGTTCCGTCTTTCGTAACAGCGGATCAGTCTTCAGTGTGATGGGAAGGGCGCTGCGCGCGATCCCATTTGCCGGATCACTTTCATCCAAAAAACTCGGACGAACACGAATTCTTGGCGGATGGCGATCGCGACTGATGTCTCTCCGCCGTCATGCGTTTACGCGCGTAAAACGGTGTCCCCCGGCGGCAAACCAACCAAGCCATGGACTGCTGGCCCGGGCACACCCCGATACCGATTCAGCGCCGGCCTCCACCCTGGAGGCGCCCGGCCAGAGCGGCCGGTTCGAACCTTCCGAACGCGAGCCCGAGGCTCAGGCCATCGCATCCGCTTCGCCGGAATCCTCTCCGGTTGCGTCATCGACGAAGACGCCATCCGGATGTGCCACGGGCGGGAACAACTGGGACAAGCCCTGGGCAACGCCAAACACCACGGGATCGGAGGCAAGATCGCCGGAGGGCATGAGATGGCTGGTTTCAGTCACGGCTCGAAGACTCCCAGGCGATCCCCCCGGCGTCGGTGGACCCGTTCGCATGCAGGATGAATCGCAGGGACGGTAAAGTCGCCAGAGGCGAATCGTTTCCCTTGCGTTAACGAAATTGCACCTGGCGTGGCGAAAGGATCACCGTTTCGCCCTACGAATCCGTGCCGGATCGAGACGCGCGGATCAGGATTTCCCATCCGGCCTCTGAGACGTGCATCATCCGTTGGTATCGTCCGGAACCAATTCGTACCGTGCACGACAGATGAGTTGCGAGCCCCCTCAAGAAACCACACGACCCCGTGGGAACTGTTCAGGTTGAGCTTTTGTTAAAGGCTCATCCCAGCGTGCGGCGGGGATTGACAACGAGAGCCGATTTCCCATGACCCGAGCTCCGTCTTTCGTGCGCGGCGGTGTCGCCGTTGCGCTCTTCACCGCCCTGAGCTTTACCCTTCCGAACCAGGCCATCGCGGCCGATGACGGTCTCGGCGGCCTGTTCCAGCGCTTGTTCCAGCCGAGCCAGCCCGTGGCGATGCAACCGGCACCCGCTGCGGACGCCGCGGCGTGGCCGACCCAACGGCAGATGAATGTCCGCCGCGCGGCGCGGGCCCTGAACACCCGCCCCCGGCCGAACATGCGCTACGCCGCCCTGCCGAAGGCCGAGCCCCTCAAGATTCGGGTGAGCGACCGTCAGACCCCCCTCGACCTGAGCGCCGGACCGGCCGCCGCGTTCATGAAGGACGAGACCCTGCGGCCCGGCGACATCGTCGTGCTCAAGGAGGGTGTGAAGGTGTTCACCGGCAACCCGGACAAGCGGCACGCGGCGCGCGATTTCGAGGGCGTCGGCCGTTCAGCCTTCGTCGATCGGCACACCCGCGCCCTGCTGTCGGCGATGGTGATGCCCGTGGGCGCGATCCCGGCCGACGAGGCACGGCGGATGGCAGCCAAGGCGCGCAAGGTCCTGCCGACGAGCGTCGCGCCGGTGCAGGCCGAGACCGCGTCCATGCGGGTCATCATGCCCTGGACCGTCGCCGCCTCAAACTGATCTATTTCGCGGGGTTCAGGCCCCCGCGGCGGCACGATCCAACAGCCAAGTGACGGGGCCCGCGACGCGGAACGCCGGAAGGGTTTCGCCTTCGGCAAGGCGTTCGAGGGGTGCGCGCTTGGCCTCCCCCGTCACCAGGAAGAGGACGCTGCGGGCTGAGGCAAGGACCGGGAACGTCAGGGTGATGCGCGGGACGAACGGGGCGAGCCCCGCCTCCGGCACCGGAGCGACCCAGGCCGTGGCCTCGTCCAAGGCGGGCTTTCCCGGAAACAACGAAGCGGTGTGGCCGTCCTCGCCGAGACCGAGGAGGACGAGGTCGAACAGGGGCCGGCCCGGGTCGAGGCGGTCGGCGCCGTAGAACGCGTTCAATTCCGTCCCGTAAGCCGCCGCATCCGCCTCCAGGGTCCCCTCCGTGGGAATGCCGTGGAGGTTGTCAACGGGGATCGGCGCCCCGGCGAAAGCCTCGCGGGCCATGCGGACGTTGCTCGCCGCATCGTCCCAGGGCACGTGGCGGTCGTCGCCGAAGAACCAGTGCAGCCTCGCCCAGGGGAGGGCGTCGCGATAGTCCGGGCCGGCCAGAAGGGCATAGAGGCGCTTCGGGGTCGAACCGCCCGAGAGGCAGACGGCGACGGGCCGGTCCGGGGCCGCCGCGCACAGGGCGACGAGGCGGTCGGCCGCCGCCCGCGCCACGGCGTCCGCATCAGGCAGGATCTCGGAGTTCTTCGGCAGCGGGATCATCGCGTGGTCCTCGACGTCGCGGTAGCGATGGGATGGGCGGGTCCCTACTTCGGCTCCTGGTGACCGCCAAATCCCTTGCGCATGGCCGAAAGCAGCTTGTCGGCGTAGCTGGCATCCTCGCGGGAGCGGAAGCGGGCGTAGAGGGCGGCCGAGAGCACGTTGGCAGGCACCGATTCCTCGATGGCGGCATTGAGGGTCCAGCGGCCCTCGCCGGAATCGGCGACGAAGCCGGAGAAGTCCGACAGGCTCTCGTCGCCGGCCAGCGCCCCGGCGGTGAGGTCGAGGAGCCAGGACGAGACCACGCTGCCGCGCCGCCACACCTCGGCGATGTCGCCGATGTTGAGGTCGAAGCGCTGGCCCTCGGGCAGATCCGGCGAGTTGGCGTGCTTGAGGATGTCGAAGCCCTCGGCATAGGCCTGCATCAGGCCGTACTCGATGCCGTTGTGGATCATCTTGACGAAGTGGCCGGCCCCGCTCGGCCCGGCATGGATGTAACCCTCTTCAGCGCGGGCATCGCGGCCGTCGCGGCCGGGGGTCTTGGGAATGCTGCCGGCGCCGGGTGCCAGGGTCCTGAAGATCGGGTCGAGGCGCGCGAGGGCCGCGTCGTCGCCGCCGATCATCATGCAGTAGCCGCGCTCCAGGCCCCAGACGCCGCCGGAGGTGCCGACATCGACGTAGTGGATGCCCTTCGGCTTCAGCTCGGCGGCGCGGCGGATGTCGTCCTTGTAGAACGAGTTGCCACCGTCGATGATCACGTCGTCGGCGGCCATGAGGCCGCCGAGCTTCGCCACCGTGCCCTCCGTGATGGCGCCCGCCGGCAGCATCACCCAGGCATTGCGCGGCGCGTCGAGCGTCTGCACGAACTCCTCGAGGCTCGCCGCCCCGGTGGCGCCCTCGGCGACGAGGGCCGCCACGGCCTCCGGGCTCTGGTCGAACACTACGGCCGTGTGCCCGTCGCGCAGGAGCCGGCGGACGATGTTGCCGCCCATCCGGCCGAGGCCGATCATGCCGAGTTGCATGGGTGATCTCCGTGCGTTTTTCCCCTCCCCCTTGCGGGGAGGGGTCAGGGGTGGGGGTGGTGCCGGACGGGCGCGGCGGTGCCTTCTGCACGACCCCCACCTCCGGCTCCTCCCCGCAAGGGGGAGGAGAGGACGCTTATGTCAGGCCAGGGCCGCCTTGAGCGCGGCGGCGATGCGCTTCAGGCCGGCCTCGACGTCGCCGCCCCTGATGTGGACCCGCAGGGCCCGCCGGCCGCGCTCGGCCAAGACCGAAAAGTCGCCGCGCGCCTGGGCCGCCACCACGGTGCCGAAGCCGAGGGTGCGCCCCGGGATCGACAGATCCTCCGACGGATCGGCGGTGATCTGCAGGAACAATCCGGTGTCGGGCCCACCCTTGTAGGCCTGGCCCGTGGAGTGGAGGAAGCGCGGGCCGAATTCGAGGCAGGTGGCGAGGCGGGTCTTGTCGCGGAGCGCCACGCGGGCGTCCTGCAGGATCGCGTGGTGCTTCGGGTTGCGCGCGACGTAGGCCAGCAGGGCGACGTAGTCGCCGGCCTTGGCCCGGCCGAGATGGGCCTTGAGGGCCGCATCCAATCCATCCGATGCCTGGGGCAGGGCCCCGGCATTCTTCGGGTCGGCGTAGAGCGCGATGGTGTCGTCGGAGAACAGCGGCGTCTCGGCGGGGAGAGCCCCGCTCGCCTCGGCCGCATCGAACAGCTTCTTCGTCTCGATCTTGCTCGCTTCGACGTCGGGCTGGTCGAACGGGTTGATGCCGAGCATGGCCCCGGCCACCGCCGTGGCGATCTCGAAGCGGAAGAATTCCTGCGGCAGCTGCTCTTCGTTCGCCAGGGTGATGTGGACGACGGGATGGCCCTCGCGTTCGAGGCTGCGCACGGCCTCGTCCTGGCGCGCATCGGCGCGATTGTCGAGGCGCAGGTACACGAAGATCCGGTCGAGTCCGTACACGGCCGGCACGTCGACGGGCTCGCCGTCGATGGGGATCAGGCCATGGCCGTCCTTGCCGGTGGATTCGGCGATGAGCTGCTCGGCCCAGGCGCCGAACGTGTCGATGCCCGGGGAGGCGATGAACGTGACCTTGTCGCGCCCCGCCGCCAGGGCAGCGGCGCCCAGTGCCGTGCCGAGGAGTACGCCCGGGTTCTGCGCCGGCGGCACGGCCGGGCCGCAGGAGCGGACCATGGTGCGGGCGGTGTCGAGGAACGCCTTCACGTCGATGCCAGAGGCCGCCGCCGGCACGAGGCCGAAGGCCGAGAGCACGGAGTAGCGCCCGCCGATCTGCTTCACGCCGTAGAAGATTTTTCTGAAGTTGTCGGCCTTGGCCGCCGCTTCCATGGCCGAGCCCGGATCGGTGACGGCGACGAAATGCGCCCCGGCGCGCTCGCCCACCGCCGCCTTCATCCGGCCGAGGAAGTAGTCGCGAAACACGTTGGGCTCGAGGGTCGAACCGGACTTCGAGGCGACGATGAACAAAGTCGTCTCGAGGGTGATCGCCGCTTCCGTCTCGCGGACCTGATCGGGATCGGTCGAATCGAGGATCCGCAGCGTCGGGAAGCCGTCGCGGTGTCCGAACGTCTCGGCCAGCACTTCGGGGCCGAGGCTGGAGCCGCCCATGCCGAGGACCACCACGTCGGTGAAACCGGTCTGGCGCACGTCGTCGGCGAAGGCGGCGTAATCGGAGACGTGGGCGAGTTCGTCCTCGACGATCCGCAGCCAGCCGAGCCACTTGTCCTCGTCGGCGTTCGACCAGACGGTCTTGTCGTGAGCCCACAGGCGGCGGATGGCGCCCGAGGCACGCCAGGCCTCGACGGCCTTCTTCGCTTCCGCCGCGATGGGCTCGGGCAGCACCAGGGTCTGGCCGTCGAGCTTGGGCCCGAGGAAGTCGATGCGCTTGCCCGCGACCGCGCCGAGGAGCTTGTCGGCGGCGTCGATGAAGAGCTGCACGCCCTCGTCGACGAGCTGGTCCCCGACCTGTTCGATGTCGATGCCGGCGCGGGCCAAGCCGTCCATCACGGCCCTCGCCCCATCGAGGTCGGTCTCGATGGCGGCCTTGACCGTGCCGTGGTCGCGAAAGGCGTCCATGGTGGCCGGCGGCATGGTGTTGACGGTGTCGGGGCCGATCAATTCCTCGACGTAGAGCACGTCGGAATAGGCCTTGTTCTTCACGCCCGTGGACGCCCACAGCAGGCGCTGGGCCTTGGCGCCCTTTGCCGCAAGGGCCTGCCACTTCGCTTCCGAGAAGACGGACTTGAAGCGCTGGTAGGCGAGCTTGGCGTTGGCGATGGCGACCTTGCCCTTGAGGGCTTCGAGGGGCGCCTTGTCGGCGCTGCCGGCGGCGATCTTGTCGTCGAGGGCCTTGTCGACGGCGACATCGATGCGGCTGATGAAGAAGCTCGCGACGCTGGCGACCTTCGAGACGTCGCCGCCCTTGGCGCCGAATTCCTCCAGGCCGTCGATGAAGGCACGGGCCACGGCCTCGTAGGTCTCGACGGAGAACAGCAGGGTGACGTTGATGCTGATGCCGTCCGCCGTGAGCGCCCGGATCGCCGGGATGCCCTCGCGGGTCGCCGGCACCTTCACCATCAGGTTGTCGCGGGCCACCGTCCTGTGGAGACGCCGGGCCTCATCCAGCGTGTCCTCGGTGTTCAGGGCGAGGTAGGGCGAGACCTCGAGGCTGACGTAGCCGTCGGCGCCGTCGCTGGCCTCGTAGACCGGGCGCAGCACGTCGGCCGCCGCCTGGATGTCGGCGATGGCGCAGCCCTCGTAGAGGTCGATGACCCGGGCGTCGCCTTCGTCCATCACGGATTTCAGGGCGGCGTCGTATTCCTGCGATCCGCCGATGGCCTTCTCGAAGATCGACGGGTTCGAGGTCACGCCGCGCAGGCCGTCCGCGTCCACCAGGGCCTTGAGCTTGCCGTCGAGGACGAAGCCGCGGGCGACGAAGTCGAGCCACACGGCCTGGCCCTGTTCGGGGAAGAGAGCCTTGAGCGGGTTCATGCGAAAACTCCCAGTCGTCCGTCGTCGTGAGTCGCGCGCAAGAGGGTGGCGCCGTTCAACCATCGTCGTCCGGGAATGCGCCCCCTCTCCCGAAAAGGGGGGAGGGGATGCGCGTCCCGTCGTTCGAAAACCCCCGAACCCTACTTCTTGTGCCGCGCGATCTGGTCGCGCGCCGCCTGAAGCACCTTCTCCGGGGTGAAGCCGAACTTCGTCTGCAGGTCCTTGATCGGCGCCGAGGAGCCGAAGGTGTGCATGCCGATGATCGTGCCGGCCGAGCCGGCGTAGCGGTCCCAGCCGATGACCGAGCCCTGCTCGACGGCGACGCGGGCCAGCACGTCCGGGATCAGGACCGAGTTCCGATAGGCCTCGTCCTGGCGCTCGAACAGGTCCCAGGACGGCATCGAGACCACGCGGGCCTTCACGCCCTCCGCCGTCAGGGCCTCGTAGGCGCCGACGCAGAGCTGCACCTCGGAGCCCGTGCCGATGAGGATCACGTCGGGCGTGCCGTCGCTGTCGGCCAGGACGTAGGCGCCCTTGGCGACGCCGGCGGCACTCGCGAAGGTCTCGCGGTCGAGGGTCGGCAGGGGCTGGCGGGAGAGGGCGAGCACCGCCGGCTGGTCCTTGAGGCCCATGATGACGCGATAGGATTCCGCGACCTCGTTGGCGTCGGCCGGGCGCAGGGTGACGAGGCCGGGGATCGCCCGCAGGGTCAGGAGCTGCTCCACCGGCTGATGGGTCGGCCCGTCCTCGCCGACCCCGATGGAATCGTGGGTGAAGACGTGGAAGACCGGCAGCTCCATCAGGGCCGCGAGGCGGATGGGCGGGCGCATGTAGTCGGCAAAGACCAGGAAGGTGGCGCCGTAGGCGCGCAGGCCCACGAGGCCGAGGCCGTTGACGATGGAGCCCATGGCATGCTCGCGCACGCCGAAATGGATGTTGCGGCCACCCGGCTCGAACGGCGACAGGGTACCGGCACCCTCGAATTCGAGCTTGGTCTTGTTGGACGGCGCGAGATCGGCCGAGCCGCCGAGCAGGTGGGGCACGTTTTTCGCGATGGCGTTGAGGACCTTGCCCGACGATTCGCGGGTGGCCATGCCCTTGGCGTCGGCCGGGAAGACCGGGATGTCCCGGTCCCAGCCCTCGGGCAGGCGACCCGCGTGCAGGGCGTCGATCTCTTCGGCCAGGGCGGGATCGGAGGCCTTGGCCTCACCCATGAACCGCTCCCAGTCGGCGAAGAGCGCCGCACCGCGCTCGCCGATGCCGGCCTGGAAGTTTTCGCGGACCCCCTCGGGCACGAGGAACTGCGCGTCCTCGGGCCAGTCATAGGCGCGCTTGGCGCCCTTGGCTTCCTCTTCGCCCAGGGCATCGGAGTGGGCCTTGGAGGTGTTCTGCTTCTTCGGCGCGCCGAAACCGATGATCGAATTGACCACGATGAGCGTCGGCCGGTCGCTGGATTGCAGGAAGGTCTCCAGGGCGCCCGAAATCGCGTGGACGTCGTTGGCGTCGGCGACCCGCAGCACCTGCCAGCCGTAGCCGAGGAAGCGCGTCGCGACCTCTTCGGAGAAGGCGAGCTCGGTGTGGCCTTCGATGGTGATGGTGTTGTTGTCGTAGATCCAGCACAGGTTCGACAGGCGCAGGTGCCCGGCGATGGAGGCGGCCTCCGAGGCGACGCCCTCCATGAGGTCGCCGTCCGAGCAGATGGCGTAGACGTTGAAGTCGAACAGCGGCAGCTCGGGCCGGTTCAGGGTCTCGCCGAGGAAGCGCCCGCCCATGGCCATGCCGACGGAGTTGGCGACCCCCTGGCCCAGCGGCCCGGTGGTGGTCTCGACGCCGGTGGTGAAGTGGTATTCCGGATGGCCCGGCGTCTTGCTGTCGAGCTGCCGGAAGTTCCTGATATCATCCAGGGAGACCGCGGGCTCGTTGCCGCCATCGGTCTGGGCGACGCCGGCGAGGTGCAGCAGGCCGTAGAGCAGCATCGAGGCGTGACCGGCCGAGAGCACGAACCGGTCGCGGTTGGGCCAGTGCGGGTGGGCCGGATCGTAGCGCAGGTACCGGTTCCACAGGGTGTAGGCCACGGGCGCCAGGGCCATCGGCGCGCCGGCATGGCCGGAATTCGCCTTCTGCACCGCGTCGATGGCCAGGGTGCGCAGGGTGTCGATGCTGAGCTTGTCGATGGGGCTCAGGGCCTCGCTCGGCTTGGTGTCGGCTCCGCTCATGGTCTCGTCTTCCTTCGTATCGCCTGGGCCGCCCACGCCGCGGGTCCAGCCCTCGTCCCGTGGAGGGTCGCCGGCGCGATGCCGGCCCCATCCACCTCGATTCACGTCGACGCCGCCGTCAGGCGGGCATCGTCTCGGCCGTCCCGTCGGCCCGGAGGCGTGCGCCCCGGGTGCCGGTTCCGTCCCCGTTCCTGGTTCCGTCCTCGGCGCCCGCGCTGCGTTCCCGGGCCGGCCCGTTGGCCCGGCTGTAGTTCAGGATGGTGTTCACCAGTGTGACGTGGCTGAACGCCTGCGGGAAGTTGCCGACGAGGCGCTTGGCCTTCACGTCGTACTCCTCCGAGACGAGGCCGACATCGTTGCAGACGCCGATGAGCTTCTCGATCAGGGCGCGGGCCTCCTCGCAGCGGCCGAGGCCGATGAGGTTGTCGGCGTACCAGAAGCTGCACGGCAGGAACGCGCCCTCGTCGCCCGGCAGGCCGTCCGTGGTCTGGTCCTCGGTGTCGTAGCGCAGGATGAAGCCGTCGCGCATCAGGGTCCGGCCGATGGCCTCCACGGTCCCGACCACGCGCGGGTCGGTCTGGGGCAGGAAGCCCATATGGGCGATGAGCAGCAGGCTCGCATCGAGGCTCTTCGAACCGTAGGACTGCACGAAGCTGTTGAGCTGCGTGTCGAAGCCCTTGTCGCAGACCTCGGCATGGATCTGGTCGCGGATCTCGCGCCAGCGCCCCACCGGGGCGTCGACGCGGGTGTCGCCCTCTTCGAAGGAGCGGATCGCCCGGTCGAAGGCGACCCAGGCCATCACCTTGGAATGGACGAAGTGCCGGCGTCCGCCGCGCACCTCCCAGATGCCCTCGTCCGGCGTGCTCCAGACCTTCTCGAGGTGGCGCAGGAGCGCCTGGCCGACGCGCCAGCCGTCGGCGTCGCCGAGCAATCCGCGCTGGCGTGCCTGGTAGAGGGCGTCGAAGATCTCGCCGTAGACGTCGAGCTGGAACTGCTCGACGGCGGCATTGCCGATGCGCACGGGCTTCGAGTTCTCGTAACCGGGCAGCCAGTCGAGCTCGATCTCGGGCAGCATGCGCTCGCCGGCGATGCCGTACAGGATGTGGGCCTGCTCCGGGTTGCCGGCCACCGCCCGCACCAGCCAGTCGCGCCAGGCGCGGGCCTCGTCGAGGTAGCCGCCATCCATCAGGGCGATGAGGGTGAAGGTGGAATCGCGCAGCCAGCAGAACCGGTAGTCCCAGTTGCGCACGCCGCCGAGATCCTCCGGCAGGGACGTGGTCGGCGCGGCGACGATCCCGCCCGTGGGCTGGTAGATCAGCGCCTTCAGGGTCAGGAGCGAGCGCTGAAGGATGGCATCCCACGGCGTACCGTGGGCGGAACGGTTCGACCAGTCGCGCCAATGGCGGTCGGTCTCGAACAGAACCTTGCGCGGCTGCACCGGCGGCGGGTCGTCCTCGTGGGAGGGGCCGTAGCTCAGGGTGAAGGCGACGCTCTCGCCCGCCGCGACGGAGAAGTCGGCGGCCGTGGTCTGGCCCTCGCCGTGGAGCGGAACGAGGGTGCGCAGGACCACCTTGTGCGGGCCCGAGATGGCGCGCAGGTCCCCGAGTTCGTTGTGCGACACCCACGGCACGGCGAGCCCGTAATCGAAGCGCACGGCCAGATGCATCCGCATGGCGACCTCGCCGCTCAGGCCGTCGACGATGCGCACGAGGTGCGATCCGTCATTGGCCGGCATGTAGTCGGTCACCCGGACGCAGCCGGTCCCGGTCTCGTGATGGGTCTCGAGGACGAGGCTACCGGTGCGGTACTGGCGGGACGTCTTCGCCGCCCGGTCGGCGGGGCCGAGCTTCCAGAAGCCGTGATCCTCGGTGCCGAGGAGGGCGGCGAAGCACGCGGCGGAATCGAAGCGGGGCCAGCACAGCCAGTCGACGCTGCCGTCGCGCCCGATCAGGGCGGCGGTGCGGCCGTCGCCGACGAGCGCGTAATCCTCGATCCGTCCCGCCATCCACGCCCTCGTCCCGGCAAACCCGCGGCACGTTCCACCTCGCGG
Source organism: Methylobacterium sp. WL69 (assembly GCF_008039485.1). Taxonomy (NCBI): domain Bacteria; kingdom Pseudomonadati; phylum Pseudomonadota; class Alphaproteobacteria; order Hyphomicrobiales; family Methylobacteriaceae; genus Methylobacterium; species Methylobacterium sp. WL69. The sequence goes on from NZ_VRUZ01000076.1 coordinate 14,802, forward strand.
CAACGCATCGTCGATGGCGTCCACCTAGTCCCCCGAGGGGGCAGGGTCCAGGGCGCGCGGGGCGAGAAACCGAGCCGTCTCGAAAACCAGGGCTGCGTTCAGCGCAGGGTGCCGACGAAATCCACCACGGCACCGCCCAGCGCCGAGGCCTGCGTGCGCGCCGCCGCGCCCTGGATGCCGACGAAGTCGCGGGCACGGCCGACGGCCCGGATCGCCGGCGCGAAGGGGAGGGCCAGATCGGGCAGCAGATCGTCCGCCTCGGCGGGCGCCGGCGCCTCGACCTGCGCCACGCTCGCGACGGGGTCCGCACGCGGGACCTCGGCGGCTTCGGCGATATGGGTCTTGGCGGGAGCGGCCCGGCGCAGGGCGGCGACGCGGGGGCCGGCCGGACGGTGCTGCGCGACCGCCGTCATCGAAGCGGCGGCCACGACGATGGGGAACTGGCGCGGGAAGGCGAGGGCGGCGGGCACGAAGGGCGGCGCGGCCTCGGCGACCTGGATCGCGGGCGCCGCCACGATCCGCGGCGCCATCGTCGTGCTGATGACCGTCCGGGGCGCTGCCATGGGAGCCGGCGCGGGCGCGTCCGGCTCGCGGCAGAGCAGCGAGCCTCCACCGAGCACGAGGGCCATGAGCAGGGTGGGCAGCAGGGGCGGCGTCACGCCGGAGGTCGCATCCATGCCGAGGCCCTCATCGGCACATCCGCACTGGTTTCGCTCCGTCATGCCGGCATCCTCGCAATCCATCGCTGTCCCCACGCCCATAAGCGGGGTCGTTTGCGGCGGAAGCTGGGCTATTTCCTTTCGCAACGGTAAACCGCCTCCCTTCGGCTGCGTCCCGCTCCCCGAAACCGTCGTGCTCAAAAGCGCGCCCTGCCCAAAACCTCACCTTGCCGGGAATCGGAGCCCCGTGCGATCAGCGTGAGGCGGCCCTCCCTGCCCTTCGGACCCCGATGACCGAGCCGTCCCTCACCGTCGCCGTGATCGATCCGAGCCCGGCACGCGCCGCGATCCTCGAAGAAGGTCTGGCGGCGGCCGGCATCGCCCGCGTGGTGATCCTGCCCGACACCGCCGACCTGCCGGCCCGGGTCGCCGCCCTCAATCCGGACGTGGTGGTGATCCACCTCGAGAGTCCGAGCCGGGACATCCTCGAGCAGATGTCCGGCCTGTCGCGCCACGTCGAGCGGCCCGTGGCGATGTTCGTCGACCGCTCCGACGTTCCGATGATGCAGGCGGCGGTGGATGCGGGCATCTCGGCCTACGTGGTCGACGGCCTCCACCCCCAGCGCATCCGCTCGATCCTCGACGTGGCGATCCTGCGCTTCAACGCCTTCGCGCGGCTCCAGCGCGAACTCTCGGAGGCGCGCGGGGAACTCGCCGACCGCAAGCTCATCGAGCGCGCCAAGGGCATCCTGATGACGGCCAAGGGCCTTCCCGAGGAGGAGGCCTATCGGCTGATGCGGCGCAAGGCCATGAACGAGAAGCGCAAGATCGCCGACATCGCCCGCGCCATCGTCACGGCGGCGGACCTGCTCGGATGAGGCTCGCTCTCGGATACGTGCCCCTCGTCGACGCGGCGGCCCTCATCGTCGCCGTGGAGGGCGGGTTCACCGCCGCCGAGGGGCTGGCGGTGGACCTCGTGCGCGAGCCCTCCTGGGCGACCCTGCGCGACAAGCTCGCGCTCGGCCACCTCGACGGCGCCCATATGCTGGCGCCCCTGGCGCTGGCCAGCACCCTCGGGATCAGCGGACCCGAGACCCGGCTCGCCGTGCCGCTGGCCCTCAACCTCAACGGCAACGCCATCACCGTCTCGCGGGCCCTCTGGGCCGCCATGGGCCCGGACGGCGCGGACGTGGACACGGTGGCCCGCGCCTTCGCCCGGGTGGCGCGGGAGCGGGCGGGGCAGGGGCGTCCGCTGACCCTCGGCACCGTCCACCCGTTCTCGAGCCACACCTACCAGCTCCGGCTGTTCGCCGCCCGCGGCGGCCTCCACCGCGACGGGACGACCCGGACCGTGGTGATTCCGCCGCCGCGCATTGCCGAGGCCCTCCGGGCCGGGCATATCGACGGCTTCTGCGCCGGCAGCCCCTGGAACAGCCTCGCGGTGGAGGACGGCTACGGCCGGATCGCGGCCTTCGGCTGCGAACTCGCGCCCGACTGCCCGGAAAAGGTGCTGGCCCTGCCCGCCGATGCCGCGCCGGCCAGTGGAGCCCTGGTGCGGGCGGTGCGCCGGGCCGGCCATTGGTGCGCGCAAGCGGAGAACCACAACGAACTCGCGGACCTGCTGGCGGCCCCCGGCCACCTCGCCCTGGCACCGGCCCTGATCCGCCGTGTCCTGGCCGGCACCATCGTGGTCGATCCCGACGGGACGCGGCGGGACGCGCCGGACTTCGTGGTGTTCGGCCCGCGCGTCGAGGAGCCCCGGGTCGCCCGGGTCGACTGGCTCCTCGATCAGATGGCGGCGGCCGGCCAGTTCGTCCCCACGCCCGCCCTGACCGAGCGCGCCCGCGCCCTCTACCGGCCGGACCTGTACGCGGCCGCCCTGGCGGATTGATCCGGCGAACTGATCCGGCGGCGTGCCCGCGTCACCGGCACCCTGCATACGGATTGTGCAGTGCGGGAGCGGAGACGCGGAATGCCGCGTTTCGCCTCAGGCGGTGCCAAGCGCCCGACGGGCCGGATGCAAGGCCGGATGCAAGGGCGGCGCGGGCCCCGGCGGACCGGCCGCGCTCCGACGCCCTGAGACGTTTTGGACAAATTCCAAAGTTCTCATTCGCTTAGGCGCCCCGGACGACCTCGCACCGCGATCCGGCCCCACGCGATCCGGGCCGTGGCATGCCTCCTGCTAGCTCATCGGGGCACGTCAACGAAGACGCGCCACATCCGTCGGCAGAGCCGCTGACCCGAGTCTCCCCCAAGGCACGCATCCTCCTGCGTCCGACGGAAGTGCTTGGTCGGCGGTATTTTTGTTTCGGCGGGCTGTAGCCCTGGCGAGGAATCCGGTTTCGATGAGTGATGGTTTTGCCAACAGCCGGCGCAACATCCTGAAGGGGGCGGTCGCGACCCTGTCCCTGGCGGCGCTCGCCCGCACGGCCCTGCCCGGCGGCGCCTTTGCGCAGGGCGCGGGTCCCGAGGTGAAGGGGGCCAAGCTCGGCTTCATCGCCCTGACGGATGCCGGCCCGCTCTTCGTCGCCAAGGAAAAGGGCTTCTTCGCCAAGCACGGCATGCCCGACGTCGAGGTGCTGAAGCAGGCCTCCTGGGGCACGACCCGCGACAACCTCGTGCTCGGCTCCGAGGGCAACGGCATCGACGGCGCGCACATCCTGTCGCCGATGCCCTACCTCATCACCGCCGGCCGGGTGACGCAGAACAACGTCCCCGTGCCCATGCAGATCCTGGCGCGCCTCAACGTCAACGGCCAGTGCATCTCGGTGGCCAAGGAATACCTCGACCAGAAGGTCGGCCTCGACGCCAAGACGTTCAAGGCGGCCATCGAGAAGAAGAAGGCCTCCGGCAAGTCGGTGAAGGCGGCCATGACCTTCCCGGGCGGCAACCACGACCTCTGGATCCGCTACTGGATGGCGTCGGCCGGCATCGACCCCGACAAGGACATCGAGACCATCGTCGTGCCGCCGCCCCAGATGGTGGCGAACATGAAGGTCGGCACCATGGACTGCTTCTGCGTCGGCGAGCCGTGGAACGCGCAGCTGGTGCAGCAGGGCCTCGGCTTCTCGGCGCTCACCACCGGCGAGCTGTGGAAGGACCATCCCGAGAAGGCCTTCGCCATGCGGGCCTCCTGGGTCGAGAAGTATCCGAACGCCGCCAAAGCCCTCACCATGGCGGTGCTGGAAGCGCAGATGTGGTGCGACAGGCCCGAGAACCGCGACGAGTTCGCCGGCATCGTCGCCAAGCGCCAGTGGATCAACATCCCGGTGGCCGACGTCGCCGGCCGGATGAAGGGCACCATCGACTACGGCGACGGCCGGGTGGTCGAGAACAGCCCGCACATCATGAAGTTCTTCGCCGACAACGCCTCGTACCCGTACCAGTCCCACGACCTGTGGTTCCTCACCGAGGACATCCGCTGGGGCAAGTTCGACGCGCAGACCGACACCAAGGCACTGGTCGCCAAGGTGAACCGCGAGGACATCTGGCGCGACGCCGCCAAGGCCCTGGGCGTCACCGCGATCCCGAGCTCCACGTCGCGCGGAAAAGAGACTTTCTTCGACGGCAAGGTCTTCGATCCGGCCGATCCGGCCGCCTACCTGTCCAGCCTCGGCATCAAGAGGACCGCGTGATGGCCAACACCTCCACCATCGCCGCCAGCCCGGTCGCCGCGAAAGCGGCCAAGCCGAAGCGCGCGCCCCTCGTCACGATGGCGACCCTGAACACCATCGCGAAAAACCTGATCCCGCCGGTGGTGGTGCTCATCGCGTTCCTGGTGATCTGGGAGCTCCTGTGCTCGCGTCCCGGCGCCGGCCTGCCGCCGCCGTCCCGCGTCGTCACCGAGGCCTGGGACATCATCGCCCACCCGTTCTACGACAACGGCGGCACCGACAAGGGGCTGTTTTGGCACATCGCCGCCAGCATCCAGCGCGTGGCCCTGGGCTTCGCCCTGGCCACCGTGGCGGGCATCCTGGTCGGCACCCTCATCGGGCAGTCGGAATGGGCCATGCGCGGCCTCGATCCGATCTTCCAGGTCCTGCGCACGATCCCGCCGCTCGCCTGGCTGCCGCTCTCGCTGGCCGCCTTCCGCGACGGCCAGCCGTCGGCGATCTTCGTGATCTTCATCACCTCGATCTGGCCGATCATCATCAACACGGCGGTGGGCATCCGCAACATCCCGCAGGATTACCGCAACGTCTCGGCGGTCCTGCGCCTCAACCCGATCGAGTTCTTCTCCAAGATCATGCTTCCCTCGGCGGCGCCGTACATCTTCACCGGCCTGCGCATCGGCGTCGGCCTGTCCTGGCTCGCCATCGTGGCGGCCGAGATGCTCATCGGCGGCGTCGGCATCGGGTTCTTCATCTGGGACGCGTGGAACTCCTCCCACATCTCCGAGATCATCGTCGCCCTCGTCTATGTCGGCGTCATCGGCTTCATCCTCGACCGCTTCGTCGCCTTCGTCGGCAATCTCGTCACCCGCGGCACCGCGACGGCCTGAGGATCATCCCATGACCTATCTCAGCATCGAGAACGTCGGCATCTCCTTCACCCGCTCTGGCCGCACCAACGAGGTCCTGCGCGACGTCAGCGTCAAGATCGACAAGGGCGAGTTCGTCTCCCTCATCGGGCATTCCGGCTGCGGCAAGTCGACGGTCCTCAACATCGTCGCCGGCCTGCTCAAGGCCTCGACCGGCGGCGTCCTCCTCGAAGACAAGGAAGTGAACAGCCCCGGCCCGGACCGCGCCGTGGTGTTCCAGAACCACTCCCTCCTGCCGTGGCTGACCGTGCGCGAGAACGTGGCGCTCGCCGTCGACAAGGTCTTCAAGGGCAGGAAGTCCCGCGCCGAGCGCGGGGCCTGGATCGACCACAACCTCGCGCTCGTGAACATGACCCACGCCGCCGACCGGCGCCCGAGCGAGATCTCGGGCGGCATGAAGCAGCGCGTCGGCATCGCCCGCGCACTCGCCATGGAGCCGAAGGTCCTGCTCCTCGACGAGCCGTTCGGCGCCCTCGACGCGCTGACCCGCGCGCACCTGCAGGATTCGCTCATGGACATCCATGCGCGGCTCAAGAACGCCGTCATCATGATCACCCACGACGTCGACGAGGCGGTGCTGCTCTCCGACCGCATCGTGATGATGACCAACGGTCCCTCGGCCACCGTCGGCGAGATCCTGACCGTCGATCTGGAGCGCCCGCGCCGGCGCCTCGACCTCGTCGAGGACGCCACCTACACCCATGCCCGCGCCGCGGTCCTCGAGTTCCTCTATGCCCGGCACGCCAAGCCGGCCATGGCGGCCTGAGGATACGGCCGTCATGAGGGAGCGGTTGGTCGTCATCGGCAACGGCATGGCGTCGTTACGGTTTCTCGAACGCCTCACCGAGCGGGCGCCGGGGCGCTACGACGTCATCGTCGTCGGCGCCGAGCCGCAGGCCGCCTACAACCGCGTCCTGCTCTCGTCCCTGCTCGGCGGCGAGGTCGACGAGGCCGGCTGCGCCTTCCGGGGCCTCGACTGGTACGAGGACCACGGCATCCGCCTCATCACCGGCGCGCCGGTGACGCAGGTCGACCGCGAGAACGCCCTCGTGATGGTGGGCGAGACCCACGTCCTGCCCTTCGACAAGCTCGTGCTCGCCGTGGGGTCGGTGCCGATCCGGTTGGCCAAGCCCGGCATGGACCTGCCCGGCGTGCTGACGTTCCGCGATCTCGCCGACGTCGCGGCCATCCGCAAGGCGGCGGTGGAGCACGCCCGCGCCATCGTCATCGGCGGCGGGCTCCTCGGCCTCGAGGCCGCCGTCGGCCTCGCGCGCCTCGGGGTCGACACCACGCTCCTGCACGTCATGGACCGCTTGATGGAGCGCCAGCTCGACCACGCCGCCGCCGGCCTCGTGAAGCGCGCCATGGAGGCCCGCGGCGTCACGGTGCTGCTCAAGGCCGACACCGCCACCATCGAGGGCGAAGGCCGGGTCGAGCGCCTGATCCTCTCCGACGGCACCGTGCTGCCCGCCGACCTCGTGGTGATGTCGGTGGGCGTGCGCCCCAACATCGCCCTGGCGCAGGGCGCCGGGATCGAGACCGGACGCGGCATCAAGGTCGACGACCGGATGCAGAGTTCGGACGCCCGCATCTTCGCCCTCGGCGAATGCGCCGAGCACCGGGGTATGGTCTACGGCCTCGTCGAGCCCGCCTACGAGCAGGCCGAGGCCCTGAGCCGCCACCTCGTCGGCGAGGACGCGGCCTATCTCGGCACCTCCCTGTCCACCAGCCTCAAGGTCTCGGGCCTGCCGGTGTTCTCCGCCGGCGCCATCGAGGCGCCGGAGGGCTCCGAGACCATCCTCATGAGCGATCCCGGCCTCGGCCTCTACCGCAAGCTCATCGTCGCGGACGACCGGCTGCTCGGCGCCGTCTTCGTCGGCGACATCGCCGAGCAGGGCTGGTGCAAGGAGCTCATCCGCACCGGCGCCTCCATCGGCGGCCACCGCGACGACCTCATGTTCGGGCGTCAAGCCCCCTATCCCCTTGCCC
>NZ_VRUZ01000077.1:0-20946 GCF_008039485.1 Methylobacterium sp. WL69
GCGGCGGTCAGGAAGGCGACCCGGTGGGGGAGGGGGCGGCGCTCGGCGTCGGAGGCTCCGAGCAGGAGCTGCATGACGATGGGCGCGCCGCAGAGATGCGTGACGCCGTGCCGGGCGATTGACTCGTAGAGCGCCCCGGCCCGCACCTGCCTGAGGCAGACATGGGTGCCGGCCACCACCGACAGGGTCCAGGGGAAGCACCAGCCGTTGCAGTGGAACATCGGCAGGGTCCAGAGATAGACCGGGTGCTGGCCGAGATTGCCGGTGATGACGTTGCCCAGCGACAGCAGGGCGGCGCCGCGGTGGTGATAGACCACGCCCTTGGGGTCGCCCGTGGTGCCCGAGGTGTAGTTGAGGGAGATCGCGTCCCACTCGTCGGCCGGCATCGCCCAGTCGGCGTCCGGATCGCCTTCCGCCAGCAGAGCCTCGTAGGCGAGTTCGCCGACGGGGACGCCGGCGCCGGTGAAGACCGGATCGTCCACGTCGACGACCAGGGGCTTTGCCGCCGCCAGCGCCAGGGCGGACGCGACAATGTGCGAAAACTCTCCGTCGGTGATGAGCACCTTGGCCTCGCCGTGGTCGAGGCAGAAGGCGAGGCCGGCGGCGTCCAGCCGGGTGTTCAGGGTGTTGAGCACGGCGCCGGTCATCGGCACCCCGTAATGGCACTCGATCATCTCGGGCGTGTTGGCGAGCATCACCGCCACGGTGTCGCCCCGGCCGATGCCGCGGGCGGCGAGGGCCGCGGCGAGGCGCCGGCTGCGCGCGTAGAGCTCGGCGTAGCTCCGGCGCAGGGGCCCGTGGATCACCGCGACGTGGTCGGGAAACACCCGCGCCGCCCGGTCGAGGTAGCTCAGGGGCGTGAGCGGCTGGTGGTTGGCGGGATTCTTGTCGAGATCCCGGTCGTAGATCGAGGTTCCGGCCGTCGAAGCCGAAGCGGGGGCGTTCAGTTCGGGGGCGTTCATGGCGTGTCTCCCTCTGGCGACACAGTACCGGTCCGCCCCCGTCCGACAATGGCCGGCTCAGCCGCCGCCGGGGTCGGTCTCGTCGTCGGGCGTGCCGCCGCCCTTCGGGCCCTGGCCGGGCTTGCCGCCGGTCTTCTCGTTGGGGTCCTTCACCGCGTCGGGGGCGACGTTGGCGGGCTTCTTCGCCGTCCCGTCGGACTTTTCGTCGTGATCGTCGGCCATGGGCGTCCTCCTCGTGTCCGGTCTCAACGCGCCGCGCCGAACGCGGTGCCCGGCTCGTCGGCCTCCGTGAGGCGCAGGATCGTGGCACGCAGCCAGCGATGGGCCGGATCGTCGTCGTAGGAGGCGTGCCACAGCATCGAGATCGCCACGTCCTCGAGCGCCACCGGGGCCGGGCTGACGCTGAGCCCCAGCGCCCCGGCGAAGAAGGTGGCGAGGCGCGCGTGCATGGTGGTGATCACCGGGGCGCTGCGCACGAGGAACGGCACGGCGAGGAAGCGCGGCGTCGTCACCGCCAGCGTCCGGCTCAGGCCCCGTTTCGCCAGGGCATCGTCCACCACCCCGTGCGCCGTCTCCTTCAGGCTGGTGAGGATGTGGGGGAAGCGGACGTAGTCTTCGAGGGAGATCGGCGGCGTGATGCCGACGAGGTCGGCGTTGAACATGCAGAGGTAGTTGTCGCGGTAGAGCAGGCGGCGCTTGTGGTGGGTCTGCCCCTCGGTGAAGAAGCCGATGCCGAGATCGACCCGGTCGGCGTCGAGCTCCTGCAGGATGCGGATGCGGTCGATGGAGCGCAGCAGCAGGCTGATCCCCGGCGCCTCCGCCCGCAGGTAGGCGAGCAGCCGGGGGCCCAGCAGCACCTCGGCGCTGTCGGGCAGGCCGATGGTGAAGGTGCGGGTCACCGTGCGCGGATCGAACACCGCGTCGCGCCGGACCAGGGACTGCACCTGCCGCAGCAGGGTGCGGACGGGCTCGGCCAGCGCCAGGGCGCGGGGCGTCGGGCGCATGCCCTCGGGGGCCCGGGTCAGGAGTTCGTCGCCGAACAGGAGGCGCAGGCGGGCGAGCGACGAGCTCATGGCCGACTGGCCGATGCCGATGCGGGCCGCCGCGCGGGTGACGCCGCGCTCGGACAGCAGGGCGTCGAGGGCGACCAGCAGGTTCAGGTCGATGCGGGTGAGATCGACGTGATCAATAGTCATTATCGATACGTTCTGTTTGATCCATGCTGCACTGCACGGCATATTCGCTTCAACGCAAGGGCACACCGACCCTTCGCACACAGAGCGAGACCCGACACCATGACGTTCCGGACCTTCACCGCCGCCGCCGCCCTCGTCGCCGCCCTCACGGGCACCGCCTCGGCCGAGACCATCAAGCCCCTCGATGGCGGCAGCGTCAGCCTCGGCGACCTCGCGGGCGTCGCCTACTACACCGCCGAGCCCAAGGGCTACCGGGTCGTCGTGACCCTGGCCCGCACGGACGCCGCCCGCGCCGTCCGCTTCGAGACGGTCCTGGCCTCCGGCCAGAGCGTGACCCTCTCGACCCCGCAGGAGTTCGGCGCCGCCGCCGATGCCGTCGAGATCAGCCGCACCGGCGACACCGTCGCGGTGTCCCGCCCGCGCCCCGCTCCGACCCGGGAAGCGGCGGCCCTCAACTAGAGGTCCGCGGTTGCCGACCCCCGCCCTCTCGGCCGAACAGGCCGGGAGGGTTTTTCGTTTCCGGCTCCTCGCCGGCCAGGACCGGCCGGCGAGGGTTTTTCGTTTCCGGTGACAAGCCGGGCAGGCTGCACCGGGAAAGGCGCGCAGCGCCGTCTTTTTCGCCTGGGCGCGGGCGGCCGCGCGGGCCACAATGGCCGCAGACCGCCACCGACGCAGGACCGATTCATGCGACGCACCGCACCGGCCACCCTCCTGGCCCTCATCCTGGCGGGAAGCCTCCCCGCCGCGGCCCTGGAAGGTCCGGCCCCGGCCGCCCCCGGCACCACGGCGCCGGCTGCCTCGGGCAAACCCCGCATCGTCATCGTCGCCACCGGCGGCACCATCGCGGGGGCCGGAGCGGATGCGGCCAACAGCGCCACCTACCAGGCCGCCAAGGTGCCGGTGGACAAGCTCATCGCCGCCGTGCCGGCCATCGCCGGGGTGGCGGAGGTGCGCGGCGAGCAGGCGTTCCAGATCGCCTCGGAGAGCTTCACCAACGCCCAGCTGATCCAGCTGGCGAAACAGGTCTCGGCCCTGGTGAAGCGCGACGATGTCGACGGCGTCGTCGTCACCCACGGCACCGACACCGTGGAGGAGACGGCCTACTTCCTCGACCTCGTGGTGAAGACCGACAAGCCCATCGTCATGGTCGCCTCCATGCGGCCCTCCACCGCCATCTCCGCCGACGGCGCCCTCAACCTCCTCGACGCCGTCGTGGTGGCGGGCGCCAGGGACGCGCGCGCCAAGGGCGTGCTGCTGACCATGAACGACGAGATCCAGGCCGGGCGCGACAGCACCAAGCGCGTCAACATCAAGCCCTCGGCGTTCTTCAGCCAGTGGGGACCGCTCGGCATGGTGGTGGAGGGCAAGACCTACTGGTTCCGCGCCCCGGTGAAGCGCCACGGCACCACCTCGGAATTCGACATCGACACCATCGATGCCCTGCCGGACGTCGCCATCGTCTACGGCTCGGGCAACATGCACCCCGAGCCCTACACCACGGCGGTCGCGGGCGGCGCCAAGGCGATCATCCACGCCGGCACCGGCAACGGCTCGGTGGCCGGCTACCTCGTCGACACCCTGAAGGACCTCCGCTCCAAGGGCGTGCAGATCATCCGCTCGTCGCGCGTCGGCGACGGCTTCGTCCTGCGCAACGCCGAGCAGCCCGACGACAAGTACGACTGGGTGGTGGCCCACGACCTCAACCCGCAGAAGGCCAAGATTTTGGCTGCCGTGGCCCTGACGAAGACGCAGGATTCGAAGGAACTGCAGCGGATCTTTTGGGAGTATTGAGGGGGCTTGCGGTCGGAGGCCGGCGGTGGGTGCCCTCGGCACGGTCCCGTTGTCGACCCGTCATGCGAACTCCGGCCGACTCCGGCCGATTGGTTCGGACAATCGAGCGTGTCCGGCGATCTGAGGTGGAGCGCCGGTCCCCTCTCCTGAAAGGAGAGGGACAGGGTGAGGTGTGTGGAGTCTCCGGACAGTCCACGACCCTCACTCCAACCCTCTCCCAAACAGGAGAGGCGGCCCGTCGCGACGCTACGATCCGGGGTGATCGAGCGAGAACAGTCTTCGATCTTCTCGCCGCCTCTCAATCGAACCGTAAGGCATCCCGGCGCACCCTGGACCGCAGACGGCTGCCACGGGCCGCCCGGAGGCAGTCTTGAGACATCTCTTCCTCGTCGCGGGCCTGGCGGCCCTCAACCTCTTCGCCGCGTCGGCCCACGGCGCCGGCGAGATCCCGTTCGAGAAGGCCAAGGGGTGGGATATCGAGCGCTCGGCCCCGGGGACGAACGGCTCGACCTGCCTCATGAGCAAGTCCTACAAGGACCCCGACGACGGCAACGCCGTGAACGTTCTGGTCTTCGCGCTGGCCGACGACCAGGCCATGATGACGTTCATCTATGAGCATTGGACCTGGGACAAGAACGAGAAGGTCCGCGTTCCCCTGATGCTGGACAAGCGCGTCGCCCTCGCCAGGCACACCTGGACCGGCGACGGGACGAGCCTGACCACGACGGTCCCGGCGACGCTGGTGCCGCAGATGCTCGCCGCCAAGAAGATGATCCTGAAGCTTGACGGTGCCGACGGCGATTTCGACCTCGCCGGCTTCCCCGAAGCCTACGAATCCCTGCGCCGCTGCGACGTGACCCCCGTCGCGCCGGCTCCATCGCCGTCCCTGCCGTCCGAGGCCCGGATCAAGAGCTACTACCTCGGCGCCCTGATGGAGGCGGCGATCAAGGAATGCGACGTCGCGACGACGGGCAAGCAGCGCACGGCCTTCGACGCAAAGATCCAATCCCTGCGCAGGGAGATGGCGGTCATCGAGGCCGAGATCGCCAAGGCGGTCGCCGGCCGCGCCGAGCCGCGCTGCCCCGGCGAGAAGGACAAGGCGAAGTTCCAGGCGGCCCTGGAGGAGTTCCTCGACAAGTCGCCGGAGGACTTCGCCGCCGTCATCGACAAGCGCGCCGCCGAGGACGCCGCCGGGACGGCCACCCCCAAGCTGTGAGCGGCGCTTCGCCGTCGGGCGCCGACTTGCCGTCGGGCGCCGACATGCCGTCGGGCGCTGACTTGCCGCCGGCGCGGTCGCTCCCTCACGTCAGCCAGTACCGCTCCGGCTTGAGCGCCGGCGGCGCCGGTTCGCCGAGGGCGTCGAGGACGATGCCGTCGAGGGTGTGCAGCAGCGCGTCGAGGGGCAGGTCGTTGGGCTCCGTGCCGAACGGCTCCTCGAGTTCGTCGCCCAGCGCGTCGAGGCCGAAGAAGGTGTAGGCGACCAGCGCCACGGCGAGCGGCGTGGCCCAGCCGAGGGAGGCGGCCAGCCCGAACGGCAGCAGCAGGCAGTAGAGCCACGCCGTGCGGTACAGGAGCAGGGTGTAGGCGAAGGGCAGGGGCGTGCCGTGGATGCGCTCGCACACGATTTGGGCCTGGGACAGGGCCGCGACGCGCTGCTCCAGCACCCCGAACAGCACGTCCGTGAGGGCGCCCGATCGATAGGCGCCGGCGAGGTCGGCGGTGAGATGCGCCAGCACCGCGTCGGCCGGGCTCGGCTTGCGGGCGACGGAATTGGCCTCCCCGGTCGGGAGCCAGGGCGCGGCCGCCGCGACCTCGTCGCCGCCCCGCACCTGCGCGTGCAGGGCGTGGGCGAACCCCGACAGCCGCCGCAGGACGCGCCGGCGCAGATCCGCCTGCGCCGGCTCCGGCAGGAGGGCGGCGAGCAGGCGGGCGATGCCCCGCGTCTCGACGATGAGCGCGCCCCAGGCCCGGCGCGCCTCCCACCAGCGGTCGTAGCAGGCGCCATTGCGAAAGCTCAGGAAGATCGACAGGGCCAGGCCGATGAGGGTGAACGGCCCGACCCCGGCGGTGATGGGAAACGCCTCGGGCCAGCGCATCTCCGCCGCCGTCACGCCGGCCGCCACGGCGGTGATGCCGAGGACCTTGGGCGCCACCTGCGGCAGGATCGAGCCGCGCAGGGTGAACAGGATCGTCAGGAGACCCGGACGCGAACGGACGATCATTCTTTGGGGTGCTTCGGTATTCGAGCGCGAAAACCCTCCCCCCTTTGCGGGGGAGGGTGCCTGCGGAGCCGGCGGGAGAGGGGCCAGCTCAGGTCTTTCCGGAGAAAGCGGCGCTGCCCCCCTCCCGGTCGCTCCGCGACCACCCTCTCCCGCAGGGGGGAGAGGGGTTTTCTACGCCGCCGACGCGATGGCCGTGGAGGCGCGGCGGACCTTCTTGTCGAGGCCGTCGACGAAGGCGTGGGCGTCCTCCTTGCGCTCGAACACGTGGGGGGCGAGGCCGCGGCGGTTCAGCGCCTCCTCCATCTTGAGGCGCAGGAACGCGCTCGTGGCGTAGCGGGTGGTGGTCGCGTAGTAGTTCGCCGCCAAGTATTGGATCATGCTCGCGTAGTCGTCGTAAAGGTTCTCGTTGATGCGGAACCCGTCATGGTTGACCACGGAGTTGACGCGCTGGCCGGCCTTCTTGCAGGCGCCGACCAGGACCTTGCGCAGGTCGTCGATGTCGCTCTTCACGCGGGCGTGCCAGCCCTCGAGGTTGACGAACAGGATGTTGCGCTCGGAATCGTAGCTGACGCGCTCCGACAGGTTGAGGTTCAGGAGGTCGGCGAGCAGTTCCATCGGCTCGTCGCGGAACAGGCGCGCATCCATGAGCGCCGGCTGCTTGATGATGGGGGTGAACCCCATATGGGGCAGGATGTCCCGCGCAATGTCGATGCCCGGCGCCACCTCGATGAGCTCCAGCCCCTCGTCGGTGAGCTGGAAGACGCAGCGCTCGGTGACGTAGATCACCGGCTGCGAGCGCTTCTGCGCGTAGGAGCCGCTGAAGGTGACCTGCTCCACCTGCGGCAGGAATTTCTGCGCGCGGCCCTCGGTGACGATGCGGAGTTTCCCGTCCTCCACCACCGTCTCCAGGCCGCCCACCGTGAAGGTGCCGGCAAAGACGACGCAGCGGGCGTTCTGCGAGATGTTGATGAAGCCGCCGCAGCCGTTGAGGCGGCCGCCGAACATGCTGGTGTTGACGTTGCCGTGCTGGTCGCACTCGGCCAGACCCAGGCAGGTCATGTCGAGGCCGCCGCCGTCGTAGAAGTCGAACATCTGGTTCTGGTCGATGACGCAGTCGGCGTTCGTCGCCGCGCCGAAGCTCGACCCGGAGGCGAGGACGCCGCCCACCGCCCCGGCCTCCGTGGTGAGGGTGATGTAGGGCGTCACCTTCTCCTCGTTGGCCACCGCCGAGATGCCCTCCGGCGCGCCGACGCCGAGGTTGACCACGCCGTTGGGCGGCAGCTCGAAGGCGGCGCGCCGGGCGATGATCTTGCGGGCATCGAGCGGCATCTTCTTCATGCCCGTCACCGGCACGCGGATCTGGCCGGCCAGCGCCGGATCGTGCTGCACGCCGTAGTTCATGCGGTGCATCTCGGGCTCGGCCAGCACCACGCAGTCGACGAGGATGCCGGGCACCCGCACGTCCTTCGGCAGCAGGAAGCCGTCGTCGACGATGCGCTCGACCTGGGCGATGACGATGCCGCCGTTGTTGCGGGCCGCCATGGCCTGGGCGAGGCAGTCGAGGGTCAGGGCCTCCTTCTCGAAGGAGATGTTGCCGGCGGGATCGGCGGAGGTGCCGCGGATGAAGGCGACGTCGATCTTGGTGGCGGTGTAGAACAGCCACTCCTCGCCATCGACCTCCACCACCTTGACGATCTCGTCCTGCGTCAGGGTGTTGACGCGGCCGCCGCCGTGGCGCGGGTCGACGTAGGTGTGCAGGCCGACCTTGGAGAACAGCCCCGGCTGGCCGGCGGCGCAGGCGCGGTAGAGCTGCGAGATCACGCCCTGGGGCAGGTTGTAGCCGAAGATCTTGTTCTCCTGGGCCGCCTTGGCGACCTTCGGCATCCGGCCGAAATTGGCCGCGATGACGCGCTTCAGGAGGCCCTCGTGGTGCAGGCGCCCGGTGCCGAGGCCCTTGCTGTCTCCGGCACCCGCCGTCATGATCAGGGTGAGGTCGCGCGGGGCGCCGGTGTCGACGAAGCGCTTCTCCAGGGCGGCGTGCAGCGCCTCCGGAATGCAGCTCTGGACGAAGCCCGTGGTGGTCACGACGTCGTTCTGTCGGATGAGCGCGATGGCCTCTTCCGCCGAGATGACCTTATTTTTCTTCATGGCCCCGTGATCCTCCCCGTGCCTCCACTCTCGATATCAGGCGGCAGGATTTATTCTGCCGGTTTCGGTGCCGTGGAAGTCTTGTTGGCTCGGGCGAGCGTAGAGATCGCGTCTCCACTTCGCAAGGGTGCCCCTGGCCGTGTTGCGATGCGTTTCCGTTCTGTTGCGGCGCACAGTTCAGGCCTGGCCGGACTGTCGCGGCGGCGTGTTTCGCCGCCGCAGACCGGGCCGGGGCGGTCACGGACCCCGGTCAGGACTGGCGAGATGGCTGTCCATCTTCGAATTATACATTATTCGCTGTGGAGACGCCCGGCGCCGGCATGGCCCTGCAGCAGCCGGTCCTTGTCCACCCCGAGGGCTTCGGCGATCTCCGAGAGGGCCGCATGCTCGACGGTGCTGATGCCGGCCTGATCGGCGACGTCGGCCGCGATGAGGAACACGGCCGCGCGCTGGCCGTCGTCGCGTTCGCGGAGCGCCGCGACGTGGCGCAGGTTCTCGGCCCGGCCCGCGCGGGTGCGCGCCCGGTCGAGGCCCTCGAACAGTTCGCCCTCCAGCTTCAGGGTGTCGTAGCCCTTCTCGAGGATCGGGTTGGCCCGCATGCCGGCCAGCGCCGCCTCGACCTCCTCCTCGTCGATCTCGGAATCGGCCAGGATGACGTTGGCCGCGGCGGAGACCGCCGCCTCCATCAGCGTCCGGTCGCCGACATAGGCCGTCACGTTCTGGGTGAAGCGACCGACGAGGTCCTGGAACAGTCCCATGGTGTCTCCTGCGGAGGGCTCGGTGATCCGCACCCGTGATGCGGCGCTGCAACAGATGACCGGTTGGTGACCGGCGCCGGCCCTGCTTAACAAAAAATTAACCATTTCCTTAACAAAACGATACCACGAAACGGCGCCGAGCCGGAGCGATCTGCCGAGATGAATTCGAGTCTCGTCCGAGCCGCCCAAGTTCCTCTGCAGTTTCGCAAAGCGAGATCCAAGACAATCGAAGACTAAAGGGACGCGCGGCCATGATCGGCCGAACGAACTCCCGTGCGCGGAAAGAGACGGCGGCATGTACATCGTGGTCGATGAGCGGAGCAGCGTGGCGACCGAGACCGTCGCCGGCTTCGGTGCCCAGGGCGTGACGGCCCGCAGCCTCGCCGCCGACACGTTCCAGGCCTGGCTCGACACCACCCCGGCCGACGACCTCGACGCGGTCCAGGGCTTCGTGCTCGGCGAATCCGCGGGCCGGACCCGCTACACCGTCGCCATCCGCAGCCTGTCGCACGCCCCGATCATCGCCCTCAACGAGACCCGCTCCCTGGAGCAGACCCTCGATCTGTTCACCGCCGGCATCGACGACGTGGTGCGCCGCCCCGTCCACGTCCGCGAGATCCTCGCCCGCGCCGAGGCGATCCGCCGCCGCATGGGCCGGGGCGAGGTCCGGGTCCCCGCCCAGGACAAGGCCGGCCGCCTCAAGGTCTACGCCGACGGCCGCGACCCCGAGATCGACGGCGAGAACCTGACGCTGCCCCGGCGCGAGCGCCACATCCTCGAGTATTTCGCGCGCAACCGCGGCCGCCAGCTCAGCCGGGTCCAGATCTTCAACGCCGTCTACGCCGATCACGGCAGCGACGTGGAGGAGAGCGTGGTCGAGGGCCACATCAGCAAGCTGCGCAAGAAGCTGCGGCTGCGCCTCGGCTACGACCCCATCGAGGCCAAGCGCCTGGCCGGATACACCTTCATCGGTTGAAACCCCGCGTCGGTTGAAACCCCGCATCGGCTGAGACCCCGCGTCGGCCGAGACTTCGCGTCGGCAGAAACCCCGGGTCGGCCGAGACCCCGCGTCCCCCGGCTCCGACGAAAAAACCCGCGCTCCGGAGGGAGCGCGGGTTTTGGTTCGGCCGGTGCCGTCCCCGGGCCGGAGCCCGGGGAGGGCGGCGCTCTTACCGGAACAGCGTCAGGACGTTCTGGCTGGCGCTGTTGGCGATGCTGAGGGCCTGGACGGCCAGCTGCTGCTGGGTCTGCAGGGCCTTGAGCTTCGTCGACTCCTCCTCGATGTCGGCATCGACGAGGGTACCGATGGTGCGGTCGTTGGCCTTCATCAGGGTGTCGACGAAGGCCTTCTGGCCGTCGATCTGGGTCTTGCTGGCGCCGAGCTTGGTGCCGGCGTTGGTCACGGAGGCGATCGCCTTGTCGACGATGTCGATGTAGCTCTTGACGTCGGCGTCGGTGGCGGCAACTCCGGAGGTGAAGATCGACAGGGTGGCCACGGACGAGCCGGCCGGGCCCTTGTCGAGGATGCCGCCGGCGCCGGTGCCCGTCGCGGCCGTGCCCGCGCCCGAGTAGACCGTCGCGGGGGCGATGCCGAAGCCGATGTCGGTGCCGGCGGCGGTCTTGTCGTTGACCACGAGGGCCGCGGCCGCGCCCGTCGTGGTGGTCTCGAAGGTGATGCGGCCGGCCGAGTCGAGGGAGGCCTTGACGCCGGTGAGGGCCGCCGTGTTGGTGATCGTGGCGTTGATGGCCGAGAGCAGCTCTTCCTTGGTCACCTTGGTGAGATTGGCGGCGTGGGCCGTCAGGGTGGCGGCCGTCAGCACGATGTCGGTGGCGGCGGCCGCGCCGACCTTGACCGTCAGCGTGGCTTCGTTGGTGCCGCTGAAGTCGAGGGTTCCGGTCAGGGCCGTGCCGGCCACGACCTTGGCGGAGGTTGCGGCCGTCGCGCTGGGCGCGGCGTCGTAGAGCTGGATGCCGGCGACGTCGATCTTGACCATCGAGAACTCGATGTGACCGGTCTTGTCGCGGGCGAAACCGGCGACGACCTGCTGCTCGGCCTTGTACACGGTGGTGTCGGCGGAGTTCACCGACAGCCAGTTCTGGCCGCTGGCGATGGACGAGTCGGCCGTCGCCTTCATCTGGCTCTGGATCGTCACGATCTCGGTCTGGATCTTCGAGCGATCGACGGTCGGGCTCAGGGCCGTCTGCAGCTTCTGGCGCAGGTTCTGCAGGTTCGAGAGGATGCTGTTGACGCCGTTATAGGCGGTGTCGACGGACGACGAGCCGAGGCCGAGGGAGTCCTTCACGGCGCTGAGCGAGGCGTTGTCGGTGCGGATGGTGGTGGCGATGGACCAGTAGGCGGCGTTGTCCGAGGCGCTCGACACGCGCTGACCGGTGGAGACCCGGTTGCTGGTCATGTCGAGGCTAGTGCTGATGTTCTTGAGGGTCGTCAGCGCCGTCATCGCGGCGTTGTTGGTCAGCAGGCTGGTCATGGCGGGTGTGATCCGGAACTGGAATTCTGCGGGAGTTTTTGTAACTCGGCGTCTAGCCGAAGTCTCGCGAGCTTAGCCGATGAAGAGAGTCACCGATCACAGGTCGAAAGACATTACATTCCGGGTTTTCGCCGGACCAGTGGGACGACATCATGTCTGGGACCTGGAAAGATCCCTCCACTGCACTCGCATCGAACTCGCGCCGGCTCCGATGGGGAAGCCCGTTGGTCGATGGAGGCACTATGACCCACGCGCGTTAGCAAGCGCTTAAAGCGCGCCGCATCAGGTCGCGGCGTCGTCCGCCGTCGCGAACCGCACCCCGGCGACCTCGCCCCTCTGCCAGCGCAGGCGGACGGCGACGGTCCGGAGGTCGTGGGCGGCGATGACGAGGTCGAAGGCGTCCGGCAGGCGAACCGGGCGCGCCAGCACGATCTTGGCGCCCGCCGACGAGAGATCGCGCACCACGCAGGGGAGCAGGGTGTCCGGTCCGAGCACGATCCGGCCCTGCTGCATCACCCGGTGGCGCCGGCCCGCGCGCGGCGCCTCGGCGCCCCGGGCGGTTCCATTCGGTTCGTCGCCCATTCACCCCACCTCGCGCCGCTGGCGGCGGATATTAGCCTAGCACGTTAACGGTTTATCAGTGGAGAGGCCGCCCTGACTTTGGCGTTAACCATTTGTAAACCATATCCGGGCAAAACTGTCGGCACCAAGAATCTCTCCGCTCCAGGCGCCATGCCCGTCCGCCTCATCCCCGCTTCCGCCGCGCCCGCCCATCGCCGTCCCCTCGCCGGGGCGCAGGCCCTGCGGCGCGCCCGCGACGCCGCCTTCGAGCGGGCCGCCATCGGCATCTGCCTCGGGCTCGCCGTCGTCTCCGGCGCCTTCGCCGCCTACACCATTGCGGGCGGCGCGCGCGACTACGCCGTGCAGCGCTTCCTGCCGGCGTCCATCGGCGCCTTCGCCTGGAAGCAGGGCGTCGCGCCGAGCCGGACCGCCGCCCTCGACCTCGACCCGACGACCACGGGCGCGCTGGCCGACCGTCCGGCTCCCGTCGAAATCCGCCCCGGCGAGGCCCGCTCCGAGACGGCGGACCGGACGGAGCCCGGCGTCGCGGCGCACGGCTACGTCCTGCGCCGGGTCGCCGGCGACGGGGCCTGGGTGGAGGGCCCGAACGGCCTGAGGCAGATCGTGCCGGGCGCCGTCCTGCCCGGCGCCGGCCGGGTGATCTCGATCCAGCCGACGGGCGCCGGCTGGGTCGTCGTGACCTCCGAGACCATCATCGGGCCGACGCGGCTCTGAGCCGCGCCGGCCCAACACGGCCACGGCACCGATGACGGCCGGTGTCGACCCCATCCGCCCCATCCGCCGCGCGCGAGCCCCCCGGGCCGCCGACCGGGAGCCCCTCGCGTGCTGAGCACCTTCACCAACTACGCGCTGATCACGAAGGACCTGCCGGCCACCCTGGCGCGCAAGGCCGCGTCCCCCGTGATCGCGCGCGAGACCGCGTATTTCGAGGCCAGGATCGGGGCCGTGAAGTCCATCGACGACTTCCTCGGCGACCGCCGGCTCTACGCCTACGCCATGAAGGCCTTCGGCCTCGAGGAGATGACCTACGCCAAGGCGTTCATGCGCAAGGTGCTGACGGAAGGGGCGGATTCGGCGACGAGCTTCGCCAACCGCCTCGCCGACGACCGCTACGTCGCTTTCGCCCGGGCCTTCGACTTCGCCGTGGGCGCCACCGCCAGCGGCCAAGCGGCCAAGGTCACCACCAGCGGCCTGAGCGCGCCGCAGCCGGCCCGGCTGAAGGGCACTCTGGACCTCTCCGGCCCCCTCGATTTCTCCGGCGCGAACGCCGTGAGCTTCCGGCTCTCCAGCCAGGTCGATGCCGCGACGACGAAGTCGGCCACCATCGTCCTGTCGAAGCAGACCCTGGCGGCGGCCGTGCCGGACCTCAAGCGGGTCACCGGCGACGACATCGTGGACGCCATCAACGCCCAGATCGAGGCCTCCGGCGACGCCCAGCTCACGGGCAAGGTCCGGGCCGCCCTCGTCACCGAAACCGACCTCCTCACCAACACGTCGAAGCGCATCCTGACCTTCGAGACGACGGCCTATACCAGCCTGGGCGCCGACGGCGCGCCCGGCGGGACCGGTGCCGGTGCCGACGCCTACTACGATGCCGGGGGGGCGAACCGGACGGTGACGATCCAGAACGCCCCCCTGCCGGATGCGGGCCGGACCGCCCTCAACATCGGCTTCGGCACGAGCCTGCCCCCCGACGCGCGGGCGAAGAGCGTCACCGAGGCCTACCTGCGCCAGACCCTGGAGAGCGACGCGGGCAGCGAGGACACCGGGGTCCGCCTCGCCCTCTACTTCGCCCGCATGGCGGGCGGCGCCACGACGGGCTACGCGATCCTGGGCGACTCGGCCCTGTCACAGGTGGTCAAGACCGTCCTGGGCCTGCCCGACGGCGGGACCTCGTCCGACGCCCTCGTCCGGCAGGCCGCCATCATCGAGCGCAAGGTCGATCTCGCGAGCTTCAAGGACCCGCAGAAGCTCGACGCCTTCATCAAGCGCTTCACCGCCATCTGGGACGCGAAGACCAACACCGCGTCCGATCCGATCCTCGCCCTGTTCGGGAACGCCTGACCCATGCAGAACGGGCTCTACGTCGCCCTCTCGGGCCAGATCGCCGTCGAGAAGCGCATGAACGCGGTGGCCAACAACGTGGCCAACCTCGCCACCTCCGGCTACCGCGCCGAGGACACCAAGTTCTCGGCCCTCCTCGCCCAGGCGAGCAAGGGTCCCATCGCCTTCGCCTCCTCGGGCGACACCTACATCCAGACCCGGTCCGGCCCGGTGACCAAGACCGACTCGCCCCTTGACGTCGCCATCCAGGGCGATGCCTGGCTCAGCGTCGGCGGCGCGAACGGGCCGGTCTACACCCGCGACGGCCGCCTGACGATGGACGCCACCGGCCGCCTGCGCAACGTCAGCGGCCTGCCGGTGCTCGACGCCGGCGGCGGCCCGATCCTCCTCGATCCCCAGCAGGGGCCGCCGACCATCGGCCGCGACGGCAGCGTCTCGCAGGGGGTGAATCAGGTCGGGTCCATCGGGCTGTTCACCCTCGACCCGAAGGGGACCGTGCGGCGGGCGGAATCGAACGCCGTGGCCTCGAGCCTGCCGGCCCGGCCCGTGCAGGACTTCACCCGCATCGGCATGGTCCAGGGCTTCGTCGAGGGCTCCAACGTCAACCCGATCCTGGAGATGACCAAGCTCATCACCATCCAGCGCGCCTTCGAGAGCGCGGCCACCCTCACCGCCGAGACCGAGACGTCGTTCCAGGGCGCCATCCGCTCCCTGAGCCCGCAGGGCTAGGACGATGCAGGGCGATTCGACCGGGCCCGACGTGCTCGACCGCCTCACGGCCGCCCTCGCGTCCGGGCGCGAGGCCCTGCCCCTGGTCCGGGTCTCGGGGCCGATCCAGGAGGTCACCGCCACCGCCGCCCGGGTCGGGGGCGTCGCCCCCTTCCTCAAGCTCGGCGACCGGATGGGGTTCTCCGCCGGCGGCCGCGATCAGGTCGGCGAGGTGGTGCGCATCGATGCCGGCGGCATCACCCTGAAGCCGTTCGAGGCCCGCATCGAGGCCGGGATCGGCACGCGGGCCCATCGCCTCGGCGACCCGACCCTGCGGCCCCGGGTCGAGGCGCCGCTGCGCACCGGCGTCCGCGCCCTCGATCTGTTCACGCCCCTGTGCCTCGGCCAACGCATCGGCATCTTCGCCGGCTCCGGCGTCGGCAAGTCGACCCTGCTCGCCATGCTGGCCGGGGCCACGGGCTTCGACAGCGTCGTCGTCGCCCTGGTGGGCGAGCGCGGCCGCGAGGTCCGCGAATTCCTGGAAGGCCCGATGGCGCCCAATCTCGACCGGGCCGTGGTGGTGGTCTCCACCGGCGACGAGAGCCCGATGATGCGGCGCCAGGCGCCCAAGGTCGCCATGGCCGTCGCCGAGGCGTTTCGCGATGGCGGCGAGTCCGTCCTCCTCATCGTCGATTCCGTGACCCGCTACGCCCATGCCGCCCGCGACGTCGCCCTGGCGGCGGGCGAGCCGGCGGTGGCGCGGGGCTACCCGCCGAGCGTCTTTTCGGACCTGCCGCGCCTCCTCGAACGGGCCGGACCCGGCCGCGACGGGGCGGGCTCCATCACGGGCATCTTCTCCGTGCTGGTCGACGGCGACGACCACAACGACCCCGTGGCCGACGCGATCCGCGGCACCCTCGACGGCCACGTGGTCCTCGACCGGGCCATCGCCGAGCAGGGCCGCTATCCGGCCGTCGATCTCCTCGGCTCGATCTCCCGCCTCGCCACCGCCGTGTGGACGCAGGAGCAGCGCGAACTCGTGCGCCGCCTCAAGGCGATGATGGCGCGCTTCGAGGAGACCCGGGACCTGCGGCTCATGGGCGGCTACCGCGCCGGCGAGGATGCCGAGCTCGATCAGGCCATCCTCCTCGTGCCGCGCATCTACGAGGCCCTGCGCCAGGAGCCCGGCATGGCCCCGAGCGAGGACGCCTTCCTCGAACTCGCCCAATCCCTGCGGAGCTGACGTCCCGCGGACGCGACCAGCCCCGCGCAAGCCATTCTCCCTCTAGTGCCGTCCAGCACGGCCCACCGTCTCAACCGAGGTGCCCCATGAGTCTCATCAGCGTCCTGCGCACCGGCGTTTCCGGCATGAACGCCCAGTCGAGCCGCATCTCGACGGTGGCCGAGAACATCCAGAACGCCAGCACCACGGGCTACAAGCGCACGGGCACCGAGTTCGCGTCCCTGATCCTCGATTCGAGCAGCACCGGCGACTACAATTCCGGGGCCGTCGAGACGGTGATCCGCCGGTCCGTCTCGGCGGAGGGGCCGATCTCCTTCACCACTTCGAAGACCGACCTCGCCATCCAGGGCAACGGCTTCTTCGTGGTGCGCGACGCCAACGGCGCCACCTCGCTCACCCGCGCGGGCAACTTCGTCGAGCACGGCCCGACGGGCAACCTCATCAATTCCGGCGGCTTCACCCTGATGGGCTACGCCGTGGATGCCAAGGGCGAGGCGACGCCGGCCCTCAACAGCACCGACAACATGGTCCCGGTCAACGTCTCGTCCCTCGGCATGCGGACGACGCCTTCGACGAAGGCGTCCATCGGCGGCAACCTGGCGTCGGAGGCGGCCGCCCTCACCGGAGCCCTGTCGGCGACGAACTACACCAAGAAGACCTCGATGGTGACCTACGACAACCTCGGCAACAAGGTGAAGGTCGATGTCGTCCTGGGCAAGACCGCGACCGTCGGCGAGTGGAAGGCGGAGATCTACCCGCCCGGTTCCACCACCGCCATCGGCACGACGACCCTGACCTTCGACGCCAAGGGCACGATCGCGCCGGCTTCGGCGGCGGCGGCCAGGACCGACCTCACCTTCGCGGACGGCCGCAAGATCGCCCTCGACATGAGCGGCATCACCCAGCTCGGCGGCATCTACGATCTCACGGGGTCGGCCGACGGCAAGGCCCCCTCGGCGGTCACCGGCTCGGACTTCGCCTCGGACGGATCGGTCTACGCCCTCTACGAGGACGGCAGCCGCATGCTCGCCTTCAAGGTCCCGATCGCCAGCGTCGCGAGCCCCGACAACCTCGAGCCGCGCGCCGGCAACATCTACGTGCCCACCGGCACTTCCGGCGACCTCCAGATCGGCTTTGCCGGCCTCTCCGGCCTCGGCTCCATCAAGTCGAGCGCCCTGGAGCAGTCCAACGTCGACGTGGCGAGCGAGCTGACGGCCATGATCGAATCCCAGAGCGTCTACACGGCGAACTCGAAGGTGTTCATGACCGGCAACGAGCTCCTCGAGACCCTGATGAACCTCAAGCGCTGACGCTTCGGCCGACGCGTCCGCGCCGGCGCTCCGCCCGCTCCCCCAGGAACCCGACCATGGGCCTCTCCCTGGCGCTCAACAGCGCCCGAACCTCGCTCTCGGCCAATGCCGCGCAGATCGCCGTCACCGCGCGCAACACCGCCGGGGCGAACGATCCGTACTACGCGCGCCGCATCGCCAACGTCGTCACGGCCGGCGGCGGCAGCGCCGTCAGCGTGATCCGCGCCGCCGACACGGCCCTGTTCGGCCGCAAGCTCCTCGGCACCTCGGAGACGGCCGGCAGCGGGGCCGTCCTCGACGGACTCCAGACCCTGAGCCAGACCATCGGCGACACGGACTCGACGACGTCCCCGGCCGCCCGCCTCGGCGCCCTCAACGCCGCCCTCCAGGCGGCGGCCAACAAGCCGGATTCCCTCGACCTGGCGCGCAACGCCGTCGAGGGCGCCCGCGACCTCGCGGACAGCCTCAGTGCGGCGGCGGCCGCCGTCCACACCGTGCGCCAGCAGGCCGATGCCGGCATGGCGACGGCGGTGGCGCGGATCAACGAACTCCTGGTCTCCTACGAGACCGCCAACCAGACCGTCACCCGGGGCACGGCGCTCGGCGACGACGTCACCGACGCCCTGGACGACCGCGACCGCATCCTCACCCAGCTCTCGGAGGAGATCGGCATCTCCACCGTCGTGCGCGCGGGCAACGACGTCGCGATCTACACCGACAGCGGCGTGCCCCTGTTCGAGCGCGGGGCGCGCAAGGTCAGCTTCGCTCCGACGGCCGGCTTCAGCGCCGGCTCGACGGGCGGCGCCGTCATGGTCGACGGCGTGCCGGTCACGGGCGCGGCCTCGCCGATGCCCCTGCGCTCGGGCCGGATCGCGGGCCTGTCGACCCTGCGCGACGAGGTCGCCGTGCGCTACGAGACCCAGCTCGACGCCATGGCGGGCGGCCTCGTCGCCGCCTTCGCCGAGCCCGACACCAGCGGCGCGGGCGCTGCCGCCAGGGCCGGCCTGTTCACGGATGGGACCGCGACGATCCCGGCGGCGGGCGTGCTCGCCCAGGCGGGCCTCGCCAGCCGGCTCCGGATCAACGCCGCCGTCGATCCCCGGGCGGGCGGTTCCCTCGCCACCCTGCGCGACGGCGGCATGAACGGCCCCGGCTACCGCGCCAACGCCAGTGGCGACGCGGCCTATGCCGGTCGCCTGCGCACCCTCGCGTCGGCCCTGGGCACCGATCGGCCGTTCGATCCCGCCACGGGGCTGCGCGCCAACGCCAGCCTGCTGTCCTTCGCCACGGAATCGGCGGGGTGGCTCGAAGGCCAGCGCAAGACGGCCGCTTCGCTGGCCGATTACGAATCGACCCTGCTGGCGCGGACGAGCGAGGCCCTGTCCAACGCGGTGGGTGTCAACGCCGACGACGAGACCGCCCAGGCGCTGCAACTCGAACGGTCCTACACCGCCTCGGCCAAGCTGCTGACCCTGGTGAACGACCTCCTGAAGACCCTGATGGATGCGGTGCGATAGACGCCATGCGGATGAACGCCACCTCGACCTTGAGCCTCTGGAACGCGCCGCGCTCGAGCGTGCAGCGCATGGAGGCGGAGATCGCCCGGGGGACCAAGGAACTCGGCACCGGCCGCTACGCCGATGTCGGGCTCCAGCTCGGCAGCGGGACGGGTCTGGCCCTCGGCCTGCGCCAGCAGAGTGCCGAGCTCCAGGCCCTGAAGGACGGCAACGCCAACGCGTCCCTGCGCCTGAGCACGAGCCAGGCCGCGCTCCAGCAGATCCAGGCGGCGGCGGATTCGACCCTGAAGGCCCTCGTCGGCGTGCCCTCGGCCAACAGGGTCGGCGTCGTCAGGGACGCGGCCACGAGCCAGCTCGCGGCACTGACCGCCGTGCTGAACACCACCGCCGACGGCCAGTCCATCTTCGGGGGTACCAACACGGCCACGGCGCCGATGACCGCCTACGGCACCGGATCGGCGGCCAAGACCGTCGTCGACGCGGCCTTCGCGAGCGCGGGGGGCACCACCATGAATGCCGCGCAGATGAGGAGCTTCCTCGCCGACGGCGGTCCCCTCGACACCCTGTTCAGCGGTGCCGGGTGGCAGAACTGGTCGAAGGCCTCCGACATCACCCTCGACAGCCGGGTCTCCCTCAGCGAGACCGTCGAGACTTCGGCCACCGCCAACGCGCCCGCCGTCCGCCGCCTCGCCATGGCCTACGTCGTCGCCTCCGGCCTCGACCTGTCGCGCCTGCCCGCCGAGGTCCAGGACGTGGCCACCGACCGGGTCGCGAGCCTGCTCGGCGAGGCGAGCAAGGGCCTCGTCGCCATCCAGGCCAATCTCGGCCGCTCGCAGGCGCGGATCACCGACGCCAACACCCGCCTCGACGCGCAGAAGACGCTGCTTTCCAAGCAGGTCCTGTCGATGGAGGGCATCGACGAAGCCGAGGTCAAGACGCGCATCGATCAGCTGTCCACCCAGGTGCAGATTTCCTACTCGCTGACCGCGCAGCTGCGCCAGCTCAGCCTGGTCGCCTACCTCTGACGTCGTCTTCCCCTTTCCGACGACGTTCTCTTCTCCAACACCCTTCATCTTCGACGCTGCGACACGACGGCCCCATTCGCGACCATGGCGCGGCGGGCCGGGGACAGGACGAGGCGGACCCGACATGTACCAGTTTTCCTACGCGGACATCATGGAAGACGCCCCCGAGATCGGCCGGGAGCGCGAGCGCGCCGCCTTCGACCGGGCGCTGGACCTCATGCGCATCGCCGACCGCCCCGACGCGGCGACGGCCGACCGGATTGCGGCGGCCCAGTTCGTCCAGAAGCTCTGGGCCGTCCTCATCGACGACCTCACCAGCCCCGAGAACGCCCTGCCGGAGGCCCTGCGCGCCGACCTCGTCTCCCTCGGCCTGTGGAGCATGCGCGAGTCCAACGCGGTCCTCAGCACGCCCGGCCACAGCCTCGCCGCCCTGATCGAGGTCAACGCCTCGATCCGCGACGGATTGCGGTGAGGTCCGGCATGCGCCTGTCCCTGCGCGCCGGCGAGCGGGTCTTCGTCAACGGGGCCGTCCTGCGTGTCGATCGCAAGGTCTCCCTCGAACTCCTCAACGACGCGACCTTCCTGCTCGAGACCCACGTGCTCCAGCCCGAGGAAGCGACCACGCCCCTGCGCCAGCTCTACTTCGCCGCCCAGACCATGGTGATCGAGCCCGCCAACGCGGCCCGCGCCCGCGAGCTCTACCGCGCCCTCCAGGCCGGGATCCTCGACGCGGTGACCGACCCAGCCCTCCGCGACGGCCTCGCGGCGGCGGGGGCCTGCGTCGAGGCCGACCGGCTCATCGAGGCGCTGAAACTGATCCGGGGCCTCTACCGGTCCGAGGCCGCCCTGTTCACCGCCGACCCCGGGCCGGCAATCCCCATCGTCGACCCGGCCGGCCCGCCCGGCCCCGGTGGCTCGCCCACCCGCGAAC
>NZ_VRUZ01000078.1:0-20306 GCF_008039485.1 Methylobacterium sp. WL69
CCGTCCCCGCATCGCCAGCACCCTGCGGCGCGCCCGGCCGCACCTGCTCCTCGTCCTGCCGGTCCTGCTCGGCCTCGCGGCCGTCGGGTTCGGCGCGGCGGCGTGGCGGGTGGAGCGGGACAACGCCGCCATCGCGGCGCTCCAGGCCGGGCGCGACGTGGCCGTGGGGCCGGACGCGTCCGCCCCCCTGCTGCTCGCCCGGGTCCAGCACCTCGCCCGGCGCGGCCTGCCCGAGGGGATCGAACCCCTCGTCGACGCCTTGGCGCGGGCCGGCGACACCGACCGGGTGGCGCGGGCCCGCTACGCCCTGGCCAACACCCGCCTGCGCCAGGCGTTCTCGCATCTGGAGCGCGGCGACCTCGACCCGGCCGGGCCCCTCATCACCCTGGCGCGCCAGGATTACCGCCGCGCCCTGCAGAACGCGCCCGACCTCTGGGACGCCAAGTTCAACCTCGACGTCGCCTCGCGGCTCCTGCGCGATTTCCCCGAATTCGACCGCAAGACCGGTGACGAGCTGAAGGCGGAGCCGAAGCAGATCTGGACGGAGGTCCCCGGCCTCCCCAGGGGCGCACCATGAGGGGCGCACCATGAAGGCGCATCTCGTCCGCAACCTGCGCGACGTCCGGTTCCAGGCGCTCGCCGGGGCGATGGTCCTCGCCGCCCTCGCCCTCGTGCTGCCGGCCGTGCCGCTCACCCGGACCGGCGTCTCGGTGCTCGCCGTGGTCGACATCACCGGCAGCATGAACGTGCGCGACTACACGAGCGCCGACGGCAGGCCGGCGAGCCGCCTCGACACGGCGCGCGGCGCCCTGCGCGACCTCGTCGCCGCCCTGCCCTGCGGCTCGCAGGTGGCGCTCGGCCTGTTCACCGAGCGCCGGCCGTTCCTCCTGTTCACGCCCATCGAGGTCTGCGCCGATTTCGCGCCCCTCGACGGGGCGCTGGCGGCCCTGGACTGGCGCATGGCCTGGGAGGGCGACAGCCGCATCTCCGCCGGCCTGTTCCGCGCCGTGGAGATGGCGGCCAGCCTCGACACCGACCTGATCTTCCTCACGGACGGGCAGGAGGCGCCGCCGCTCCCCAGCGCCGGCGGTCCGGCCTTCGAAGGCAAGCCGGGCTCCGTGCGCGGCCTCATCGTGGGCGCCGGCGCCTACGCCCTGTCGCCGATCCCGCGCTACAACGACCGGGGCCGCGAGATCGGCTTCTACGGCGCGGGCGACGTCCAGCAGGAGAACCGCTTCGGCCCGCCCCCGGCCGATGCCGAGAGCCGCGAGGGCTACAACCCGCGCAACGCCCCCTTCGGCGGGGCCGCCGCCACGGGCGCCGAACACCTCTCCTCCGTGCGCGAGCCCTACCTCAAGAAACTCGCGGGCGAGACCGGCCTCGCCTACGTCCACCTCGACGGCCCCGGCGGCCTGAGCGTCCCGCTCCTGGCGGCCGCGACCCCGCGCCCCCTGCCCGGCCGCCTCGACCTGCGCCCCTTCCTCGGCGGGGCCGCCCTGGCGCTCGTCCTCGCCGTGTTCCTGCTTCCCACGTTGCGCGCCCTGTCCCTTCCGCGCGCCCTCACCCTGAAGAAGGCCTGATCCGTATGCGTCTCCTCGCCCTGTTCGCCGCCGCCGTCCCGGTCACCGTCGTCTTGGTCACCCCCGTCCTGGCCCACGGCCCGACGCCGCAGAAGGTCGACCAGTCCGTCACCATCGCGGCCAAGCCCGAGGCGGTGTGGAAGGTGGTCGGCACCTTCGCGGCCATCGACACCTGGCACCCGGATGTGGCCAAGAGCGAAGCCGTCGACGGCAACGCCGCCGGCGGCCGGCGCAAGGTCACCCTCAAGAACGGCGGCACCCTCGACGAGGGCCTCGACGAGATGAACGACAAGACCTTCACCTACTCGTACCGCCTGTCGGATGCCGACCTGAAGGCCCTGCCGGTCTCGTCCTACTCGGCCACCGTCACGGTGACGCCCGACGGCGCCGGCTCGAAGGTCGAGTGGCTCGGCCGGTTCTACCGGGGCGACACCGGCAACGAGCCGCCCGAGGAACTCAGCGACGCCGCCGGCAAGGCGGCGATGAACGCCTATTTCGCCAACGGCCTCAAGGGGCTGAAGGCCAAGGTCGAGGGCGGCAAGGCCAAGTGATCCGAGGACTCGCCCGTCTCGCCCTGGCGGCCCTTCTAGCCGGTGCTGGTGCCGGCCCCGTCGTCGCGAACACCGTCTACGTGGTGAGCCAGGAGGGCGGCAGCCTGACGTCGGTGGCGCCGCCCGGCGCCGCGATTGCCGTGGGCAAGGGCCCGGCCCAGGTGGCGGCGGGGCCGGACGGGCGGCTCTACCTCACCCACTCGGACACCCATGCGGTGTCGGTGGTGGACGGCCGGACCGGGGCGGTCCTGGCCCGGTTCCCCTTCGCCGGCCAGCCCTTCGGCGTCGCCGTGGCGCCGGATGGCCGCAGCCTGTTCGTCGGCGACTGGGCGGGCGGCCGCGTGGTGCGCCTGTCCACCGCCACGGGCGCGGTGGAGGGCCACGTCGGCGTCGGGCGCGATCCGGCGGCCCTCGCCCTCGACGGCCGGGGCCGCCTCTACGTCGCCGACCGCGAGAGCCGGCAGGTCAGCGTGGTCGAGACCGCCACCATGACCCGGATCGGCACGGTGCCCGTCGGCGAGGGACCGTTCGCCCTGGCGTTGAACCCGGCGCAGGACCGGCTGTACGTCGCATGCGTCCGCAGCGGCGACCTCCACGCCATCGACACCGCCACCCTGAAACCCGCGGGTCGCGCGATCCTCGGCGGCATGCCGTACGGCGTCGCGGTGAGCGGCGACGGCGCGCGCATCCTCGTCACCAACCAGCAGGGCGGCACCCTCGTGGTGCTCGACGCCGCCCTGAAGCCCGTCGCGACGATCCCCGTCGGCCGCTATCCCGAGGGCGTGGCGGTCGCGGGCGACAGGGCCTACGTGGCGAACTGGTTCTCGGATTCCGTCTCGGTGATCGATCTCACCACCCTCGCGGAGACGGCGCGGCTTCCCGTGGGCGAGGGGCCGCGCGGCCTCGCCGTCCTGATGCCGGAGGCTCCATGACACCGACGCGCATGACGCGACCGCTCCTCGCCCTCGCCCTCGCGGCCGGGCTTGCCGCCTGCGACAGGCCCGAGGAGCCCGCCGAGGCGGCGCGCGCGCCCGAGGACCAGACGGTGGTGGCGACGAAATCCGACGCCGACATCCCGCCCTGGCTGTCGCCCACGGACCCCATGGAGCCGGCCCGCTGGCTCGCCAGCCGGGAGCTCGGCCGGCCGGCGCCGGAGGTCGGGTCCCAGGCCGACCACCTGCGCCACAGCCTCGCCCGCGCCAAGGACGCGTTCATCGAGGACCCGCGCATGGTGGCCAACCGCACGGTGCAACTCGGGCAGATGCTGGCCGAGGCCGGCACGCCCGAGCCCTATGCCGATCTGCTCGACGGGTTGGAGGCCGTGGCGGCGGTGACCACCCGCAAGCAGCTCTTCGGCGAGATGTGCCAGCAATACTACAACACCCGCCGGCAGGGGGCCGACCGGGCCACCGCCCTGGCCCGCCTCACCGAGCGCTACGCCGCGCAGGGGAGCGGGGACCAGACGCCCGCGCCGGGCCCCTCCCCCGGGGATGCGCGATGACGAGCGTCCTCATCGTGGACGACCACCCGGTGATCCTGCGGGGCTTCCGCCGCATCATGGAGGATGCCGGGGTCGAGACCGTCCACGAGGCCACCGACATCGCCGGCGGCTACCGCCTGTTCCACCGCCTGCGCCCCGCCATGGTCGTGGCCGACCTCACCTTCCGCACGGGCGCCCTGTCGGGCCTGTCCCTGATCCGGCAGATCCGCGCCCTGGCGCGCGACACCCGCATCCTCGCCTTCAGCATGCACGACGACCCGATCATCGTCGCACGCGCCCTCGAGAGCGGGGCCACGGGCTACGTGCTGAAGGACGTCCCGGCGGCGCGGTTCCACGAGGCGTTCGAGACGGTGCGGGCGGGGCGGAGCTATCTCGACCACGCGTTGGCCACCCGCGTCGCCGTGCTCGGCCTCGCCGGACGGCCGGCGCCCCTCGCCGACCTCACGGCCCGCGAACTCCAGATCCTGTCCCTGCTCGGCCGGGGCCAATCCTACCAGGCCATCGCCGACGCCTTGGCGGTGAGCTACCGCACGGTGATCGGCGCCTGCGCCAGCCTGCGGCACAAGCTCGGGGTGCGGACGCTCGCCGAACTCATCCACGTCGCCGTCTCGCAGGGCGAGGGCGGCCCGACGCGGTGAGCCCGGGCTACTGCCCGGCGCCGCTCGGACGCTTGAGGGAGAAGCGCGTCTCGGGCTCGGCGGTGAAATAGTCGAAATAGCCGCCGCGCAGGATCGGCCGCATGGCCGCCGTCTCGACGAGGCCGTCCTTGATGTAGGCGTCGTCGATGTAGATCGAGACCACCTGCCCAATCACCAGGAAGCTGGTCGCGTCCCGGCCGTCGAGGGGCGTCAGGGGCACGGTCTGCACCCACTTGCACTCGATGGCGGCGGGCGATTCGCCCACCCGCGGCGGCCGCACCTTGCGCGAGGGCACCGGCGTGAGACCGGCCACCGCGAACTCGCTCTGGCCGCGCGGCAGCGGCGCCGACGTCGCGTTCATCGCCTCGCGCAGATCGAAGGTGGCGATGTTGCAGACGAACTCGCCGCCCTCCTCCGCGAAGGTCATGGCGTCCTTCCGGCCCGAGGACGAGAACATCACCATGTCGGGGTCCGCCGCCACGGCGTTGAAGTAGGAGTACGGCGCCAGGTTCAGCTGTCCCGCCCGGTTCATGGCGCTGATCCAGCCGATGGGGCGCGGCGCGATGAGGGCCTTCAGGGGGTTGTGCGGCAGGCCCCGGGTCTCGGAATCGTAGTGCATGGCGTCAGATCCGCGTGACGATGTGGGCGAGGTCCGGCCGGGGCCGGTCGCCCGGGACCTCCTGCGGATGACCCATGTGGATGAAGCCGGCGACCTTCTCGTTCGGCGTGAGGCCGAGGGCGTCGAGGATGCGGCGGTCGTAGGCGAACCATTCCGTGAGCCAGGACGTGGCGTAGCCCGCCGCGTTGGCCGCGACCACGAGGTTCATGCACACGGCGCCCGCCGACAGCACCTGCTCCCATTCGGGGATCTTGATGTGCGGACCGGCGCGGGAGACCACCGCCACCACCACGGGGGCGTGGGCGAGGCGGGCGCGCTCGAGGTCGAGGCGCGCGTCATCCGCCTCCGGGTGGTCGGCGGCGTAGGCCCCGGCGATGATGCCGCCGACCCGCGCCCGCGCCTCGCCCGCGATGACGAGGAAGCGCCAGGGCGCGAGCTTGCCGTGGTCCGGCACCCGGGCGGCCAGGGTCAGGAGCGTGTCGAGTTCGGCCGGCGTCGGGCCGGGGCCGTCGAGGCGCATGGGGGGCACGGAGCGGCGGGTGCGCAGGAGATCGAGGGTGGCGTTCATCGAGACCTTTTTGGACTAGGATCGCGGCGTATCGCTGGAGTCACGGCCTCGTCCGAAAACCGGGTCCCCCTTTTCGGGCCGATGCCTTAGCATGGATCAGGCGCAATCACGCCGGTCATGCCGTCGCCACGGTCCGGTTCCAGAGCACGCGGCGCGAATCGCCGGACGGGCCGGCGCGCGAAGGGAGCGGTCGCATGACAAGGGGCCTGATGTTCGGCGCCGCACTGACGGCCCTGCTGGCGACGCCCGGCCGCGCCCAGGAGGGCGGCTTCCACAACCGGATCGGGCCCAATCTCCCGACCCCGTCCGTCACCGGGCCCGACCTGCCCCCGCCCGTCCCCCAGGCCGATGCGACCCTGAGCCTCAAGGCGGTGTTCGCCGGCAGCGACAGGCCCCTGCGCTCCGGGCTGGCCTGGCGCATCTACGAGGACCGCACCGACGGCGTGAAGCCCAACATCGTCGCGCGCTCGGAGGCGGCCGAGCCGAGCTTCACCCTGGCGCCCGGCGCCTACATCGCCACGGTGACGTACGGTTTCGCCAGCGCCTCGAAGCGCCTCGCCATGGCGGGGGTCCCGGTCTCCGACGGTCTCAAGGTCAATGCCGGGGCGCTCAAGCTCTCGGGCGCCATCGGCGATACGAAGATCGTGCCCGCCCAAGTGGCCTTCGCGGTGTTCGTGCCCATCGGCACCAACTCGGAGGGGCGCCTGGTGCGCAGCGGCGTCAAGGCCGGTGAGCTGCTGCGCCTGCCCGAGGGCACCTATCACGTGGTCTCGACCTACGGGGAATCGAACGCCATCCAGCGCGCCGACCTCAAGGTCGAGAACGGCAAGGTCACCGACGCGACCCTGAGCCACCACGCCGCCACCGTGACCCTGAAGCTCGTCGCCGCCGCCGGGGCCGAGGCCTTCGCCGGCACCGCCTTCAGCGTGCTGACGCCGGGCGGCGACACCATCCGCGAGGCCATCGGCGCGTTCCCGCAGGTGATCCTGGCGGAGGGCGACTACGTCCTCATCGCCCGCCACGACGGGCAGGTCTACACCCGCGAGTTCAAGGTCGAGAGCGGGATGGACCGGGACATCGAGGTGGTCGCCAAGGCGTCCTGATTTTTTCGCGGAAGCGAGGTCGCCCCATGACGCGTCACCGATGGAGTCTCGTCGCCCTCGCCGCGACGCTGGCGAGCCCGGCCGTGCACGCACAGGGCATCGTCGGTGAATCCGCCCTCCCGCCGGAGACCGCGCAGGCCGCCGTCGCGCTCCTCGGCCAAAGCCTGAAGGCGCCCGACGCCGCCCGCTACGGCCGCCTCCGCCCGGGGCGGGCCGGGGCCGTGTGCGGCGAGGTGGACACGACCAACCGGATGGGCCAGCACGTCGGGCCGCGCGGCTTCGTCGCCGACCTGGGGGCGGGCTTCGCCGCCATCGTCCCGGACGGGGCGGAACTGCGCAACCCGGCCGGCCCGGCGCACTACGCGGCGATGCAGCGGGCGCTGGCGCTGTTTGCCGCCAACTGCGCGGCCTGATCCCGAACTTCATCGGCAGCGAGTCCGCCTACGAGGCGCCCGCCGAGCCGGACATCCCCCTGCACACGGATGCGGGCACGCCGCAGGACGGTGCCGCCCGCGTGGCGGTGGCATTGGGGAAGCTCTGAAGTGCTGAGGGCCTATCGAATGGGGAGCGGCAGAAACAGGCCGAGGATACATCGCGTGTTGCGGACGGCGATCTGCGTGTGGCTTCGCTGCATGTACCCCGCGCCGGGGTAGAGCTCACCGCCCTCCGTGAACATCCCCCTCACGGTATCGTAGGGCTCCAGTTCAGGGACCCCCTCCCCGGCACTGTCGATCATGCTGTGAAGGTGTTTGATCACAGCTCGGTCCAGGAACCGTAACAGACGATCGGAATTCGGGTCGCCCTTGACGTTCCGGTTTTCCGGGAGCGGTAGGCCCGCCATCGTCTGTGTTGCC
Organism: Methylobacterium sp. WL69; assembly: GCF_008039485.1. Lineage (NCBI taxonomy): Bacteria > Pseudomonadati > Pseudomonadota > Alphaproteobacteria > Hyphomicrobiales > Methylobacteriaceae > Methylobacterium > Methylobacterium sp. WL69. The sequence goes on from NZ_VRUZ01000078.1 coordinate 7,415, forward strand.
ACGAATGAATCGTAAGCCAACCGAACGATTCCAAGATCCTCGCGATTGGTAAGATCGAGGCAATGTCTCAGGTCGATGACCGCACCCACGACGAAGGGTTTTGCCGTCCTTGAGGTCGCGAACTTCGCTTCGGCCCATTCCCAGGCGCGTTTCGGATCGGACTCCCAGAAATACACCCCTGGCCCGAGCCAGTCGTAATCTTTGTCGCTCTGAATGAGTGCGGTATCGCCACGGATTGCCTCGAGCCCGATGGCTTCGTCGCATCCGTGGTAACCCAGGACGAAGGAGGTCGCGAGACGGCTCAAGCGGCGCGTGTTGCCTTCTCGTCCGGACCGCCGAAAGTCGCGCGAAGCTCGCCGTCCTTCGTATAGATTCCCTCTTCGATGAGGGCCGCCCGCGCGGCAGCGGGACTTGCCGTGTTTGCGGCGGTACGCTTGACGATCAGAGCCTTGATGGCCGCGCGACGCTTTTCATCCGTCATGATCCCGGCACCTCCGAAGTCGATCGCGCATGGCAGCGCGCCGCTCATTCTCAATCATAGGGAGAAACGCGGCTGGGGTGCAACGGGCTCCCGAAAACCCCCTCCGATCGTCGGATCGAAGGGGGCGCCCTCCGTCAGGGCGTCGGCGCCGCGTCGTGCCGTCCGTCGAGGCTGACCTCCGCGCTCGGCACGCTCGCGGCGATGCTGTCGGCGCGGATGCGGTCGGGGGAGGTCGCCTCGGCCACCAGGGCGGCCAGGGTCTCGTCGAGGCCGCCCGTGCGGGTGTGCTGGCTGCCCAGCCGCCGGACCGAGACCGTGCGCTCCTCGCCCTCCTTGCGGCCGACCACCAGCATCACCGGCACCTTCGCCAGCGAGTGCTCGCGGACCTTGTAGTTGATCTTTTCGTTCCTCAGATCGGCTTCCACCCGCAGGCCGAGGCGGTCGGCGGCGGCCACCACCTCGCGGGCATACGGGTCGGCGTCGCCCGTGATGGTCGCCACGACGACCTGCACCGGCGCGAGCCAGAGCGGGAAATGCCCGGCGAAATGCTCGATGAGGATGCCGGTGAAACGCTCCAGCGAGCCGCAGATGGCGCGGTGGACCATGACCGGCGGCTTCTTCCCGCTGTCGGCATCGACGTAGAAGGCGCCGAAGCGCTCGGGCAGGTTGAAGTCCACCTGGGTGGTGCCGCACTGCCAGTCGCGGCCGATGGCGTCGCGGAGCACGTACTCGAATTTCGGCCCGTAGAACGCGCCCTCGCCCGGGTTGATCGCCGTCTTGATCCGGCCGCCCGACTGCTCCTCGATCTGCGCCAGCACGCGGGTCATCACCTCCTCGGCGTGGTCCCACAACGCGTCCGAGCCGACCCGCTTCTCGGGCCGCGTCGAGAGCTTCACCACGATGTCGCCGAAGCCGAAATCGGCGTAGGTCGAGAGGATCAGGTCGTTGATCTTCAGGCACTCGGCGGCGAGCTGGTCCTCGGTGCAGAACACGTGCGCGTCGTCCTGGGTGAAGGCGCGCACCCGCATGAGGCCATGCAGCGCCCCGGACGGCTCGTAGCGCGAGACCGCGCCGAACTCCGCCATGCGCAGGGGAAGGTCGCGGTAGGATTTGAGGCCGTGCTTGAAGATGAGCACGTGGCCGGGACAGTTCATCGGCTTGATGGCGAAGACGCGCTCGTCCTCGGTCTTCGTCACGAACATGTTGTCCCGGTACCACTCCCAGTGGCCGGAGGTCTCCCACAGGGCCTTGTCGAGGATCTGGGGCGCGTTGACCTCCTGGTAGTCGCCCTTCAGGCGCCGGCGCATGTAGGCGATGAGCTCCTGGAACACGGTCCAGCCCTTGGCGTGCCAGAACACCACGCCCGGCCCCTCCTCCTGGAAGTGGAACAGGTCCATCTCGCGGCCCAGGCGCCGGTGGTCGCGGCGCTCGGCCTCCTCCAGGCGGTGGAGGTAGGCGTCGAGGTCTTCCTTGGTGGCCCAGGCGGTGCCGTAGATGCGGGTCAGCATCGGGTTGTTGGAATCACCCCGCCAATAGGCGCCGGCCACCTTCATGAGCTTGAACGCGGTGCCGACCTTGCCCGTGGAGGTCATGTGCGGGCCGCGGCACAGGTCGAACCAGTCGCCCTGGCGGTAGATGTTCAGGTCCTCGCCGGGCGGGATCGCGTCGACGAGCTCGACCTTGTAGGCCTCGCCCTTCTCCGAAAACAGCGCGCGCACGTCGTCCCGCGTCCAGACCTCCTTGGTGAACGGGGCATCGCGCGAAAGAATCTCGCGCATCTTGGCCTCGATGGCGGGGAAGTCGTCGGGCGTGAACGGCTGGTCGCGGGCAAAATCGTAGTAGAAGCCGTTCTCGATGACGGGGCCGATGGTGACCTGCGTCTCCGGCCACAGGGCCTGCACGGCTTCGGCCAGGACGTGGGCGCAATCGTGCCGGATGAGTTCGAGGCTGCGCGGGTCGGCGCGGTCGAGGAACTCGATTCGGGCGTCCGCCTCGATGAGGTCGGAGAGGTCGCGGACCCGGCCGTCCAGCGCCATGGCGACGGTGCGCTTGGCGAGCGACTTGGCGATGCCCTCGACGACGGCGCGGCCGGTGACGGCGCCCTCGAAACTGCGGGTGTTGCCGTCGGGGAAGGTCAGGATGGGCATCGGGATCACTCTCGCGGTGGCTCACTCCTGCGAACGCAGCAGGTAAGCCGGGTGGGATCGGGCGCGACACGCGCCGTGCCCGGCCGTTTAGACCGTTTCGCGGACGGAAGGAATCCGCTTGCAGTGGAAGGCGCGCGGTGAAGGTTCGCCGGGAACCTCCGGTCCGGCGCGCGGCGGCGTGACCTGCGTTCAGCTACGATCCGGTGCGGTTGACACGCGCTGCGGTTGACAACCCGCCGCCCGGAACAGCCCATCGTTCGCATCCGGGCCCGGGCGGGCATCAGCCCGCACAGACGCCCCCACGCGGTCCGATCAGGCGAGCCGGCCCCGTGGGGCGACGGGCTCACGGGAGAGCACCCATGTCGAATCCCCTCGCCGCCGCCCCGGCGGAGACCCCCGGCGCGGTCGGGGCGCCCGCGAAAAGATTCTGGCCGCAGGGCTGGTGGCGGATGGTCGACATCAAGATCGGCATCATCCCGCTGCCGGTCTACGCGATCCTGGTGGTCCTGCTGGCGATCCTGACCCAGGAGGGCGAGATCAAGCCGGACGCGCCGACGATGATCGCCGTGCTGGTCCTCGGCGGCTTCACCTGCGCCGAGATCGGCAAGCGCCTGCCGGTCCTGCGCAGCATCGGCGCGGGGGCGATCTTCGCGACCTTCATCCCCTCGGCCCTGGTCTTCTACGATCTGATCCCGCCGCAGATCGTCAGGGCCATCGTGGACTTCACCAAGTTCACCAATTTCCTCTACCTCTACATCGCCACCATCATCGTCGGCAGCATCCTGGGCATGGACCGCGCGGTGCTGATCAGGGGCTTCCTGAAGATCTTCGTGCCCCTGGCCGCGGGCTCCGTGGCGGCGGGGCTCGTCGGCACCCTCGTCGGCACCCTGCTGGGTCTGGGCGCCTACAACACCTTCTTCTTCGTCGTGGTGCCGATCATGGCCGGCGGCGTCGGCGAGGGCGCGATCCCGCTCTCCATCGGCTACGCCGCGATCCTGGGCCAGGGCCAGGGCGACGTGTTCGCCCAGGTGCTGCCGCCGGTGATGCTCGGCAGCCTCACGGCGATCATCCTGGCCGGCACCCTCAACGCGGTGGGCAAGCGCCTGCCCCACCTCACCGGCGAGGGCCGGCTCCAGCCCGACCGGGACAACGACGTCGCGGCGGTCAAGGCGGAGGACATCCCCGTCGACGCCGCCACCGTGGGCGCGGCGGCGCTGACGGCGGTGACGCTCTACCTCCTCGGCGTGATGATGCACCACCTCACCGGCCTGCCCGCCCCCGTGGCGATGCTGTTCCTCGCCGTGATGGCCAAGCTCGCCAGCGCCGTGTCGCCGCGCCTCCAGGCCGGCGGCTTCGTCGCCTACAAGTTCGTGCAGATCGGCATGACCTACCCGCTGCTCTTCGCCGTCGGCGTGTCGCTGACCCCGTGGGACAAGCTCGTCGCCGCGTTCACGATTCCGAACCTCATCACCATCGTGGCCACCGTGGTGACCCTCATGGCCGTGGGCTTTTGGGTGGGGCGCCGGCTCGGCCTGTACCCCATCGAGACCGCCATCGTGAACGCCTGCCACAGCGGCCAGGGCGGCACCGGCGACGTCGCCATCCTGACGGCGGCCAATCGGATGTCGCTGATGCCGTTCGCCCAGATCGCGACGCGGATCGGCGGCGCGCTCACGGTCACGGGGACGCTGGTGGTGATGCGGTGGCTGACCGCCGTGCCGCTCTGAGTGCCGACGGGCGCCGCGTTTCGCGCCGGGTGAACGGGACGCCCGGGCTTTCTGTCAAGTAAAATAATGGCTCGCCATTGTCATTTTGCTGGTTTGTCAGTCAATAGCGTAAGAATATTACCATTTAAGGCGGTCGCATTCAGGCACGATAAGAGCTTGTTAAATCATTGTCGATCAAATTGGTCCTGTGCGAAGAGCGATGGCCTGAGCTTGCGGATTCGTAAGGCTGCAGATCGATCGGCCGTCGATGTGGTCATGGCGTATCTTGAAGTATAGAGATTCTGCATCCATGACAGTCGAAGATGGACCCGTTCAACGCGGGGCGCTGTTGAGGCAGGTCGAGGCTGAGCTTGCGCGGCCCTGGTCGAAGATCGCCTTCGGCCCGGTGGTCGAGTCCCGGTATCAAACTGCGATCGAGCCGGCCCGCACGCGGCATTACATCCTCTGCCATCTCTCGGGGATGGCCGTGTTCGACCTGTTCGTCTTCGTGAATGCCCTGATCATTCCCGACGTCCTCGTCCTGACGATCGTCATCGATTTCGCGGTCCTGACACCGTCGCTGCTCCTGCTGGTGTGGGCGATGCATCGGCGGAGGGTGCCGACGGTGGTCGCGAGCACGATCTTCCTGTTTCCGATGCTCTGCACGATGCTGGGTCTGATGCTGGCCTCGCGCGCTCAGAACGCCGTGATGATCGCGTTCGCGATCCCGATGGTCATGCTCTACGCCAGCATCGCCCTGCCGCTCCCGGTCGTCCACGCGGGCATCGTCGCCGCGGGCGCGACGATCCTCACGGCCGCCGCCGTCGCGCTTCACCCCGGCTTCGATCTCGGCGGCGGTCTCTTCGCGGTCATGCTCAACGTCTCCATGGCGGGCTACCTGCTGGTCGCGGCTTTCCGGAACGAGGTCAGCGAGCGGCGATTCTACCTGCTGACCCTGCGCGACACCCTGTGGTCCGAGCGCCTGCGCGCCCGCAACCAGAGGCTGCTCAGCCTGTCCGACACCGATGGGCTGACGGGCGTCGGAAACCGGCGGTCGTTCAACGCCCGCCTGGAAGGGTTGTGGCGCGACGGCGCCGGCTCCGCGTCGCCCATCGCCCTGCTGATGATCGACATCGATCACTTCAAGCGCCTCAACGACACCTACGGGCACCTCAGGGGCGACGAGTGCCTGCGGGCCGTGGCCGGCACCGTCAGCAATACGATACGCGGCTCGACCGGGAGCACGTTCCGCTATGGCGGGGAGGAGTTCGCGGTGCTCCTGGCCGGTGCGGAGGCCGAACAGGTGGATCGGATCGCCGAGCGTGTTCGAAGTGCCGTCGAGGCGGCGGTCATCCCCCTCCCGGGCGGTCCCCCCGACGGGGTCGGCGTCACCGTGAGCATCGGGTACGCCGCGATGGTGCCGGAGGCCGGTCTGCCGCACGCGACCCTGATCTCGATTGCGGACGCGGCCCTGTACAAGGCCAAGCAGAAGGGGCGAAACCGGGTTCAGATCGGGCATGCCGATTTCGCGACGACCCTGCAGGTCGCGTGAATCCGCCGATGCGTCCGCCGACGAGTCCGCCGAGGGGATCGGGGGCATCGACGAACCGGTTCCGGTCTCAGGCCTCGGCGTCCTCCGTCGCCGCGCAGGCGAACGGCGAGGCCGGGGCGTTCACGCCGCGCCAGCGGCCGTAGCGCCACGGCGTGAACCACCGGGCGCGGGGCGGGAGCGCCTCCGGTACGAGGTCGATGCCGTGCGTCCCCAGGGGCCCGCAGCGGCAGATCCGCGAAAACCCGATCCAGCCGCCGGCCCAGGGACCGTGGCGGCCGATGGCCTCGTCCGTATAGGTCGAGCAGGACGGCCAGTGCCGGCACTGGCGGCCGATTACGCCCGACAGGGTGAGCTGGTAGGCGCGGATCGCGACGTGGGCGGCGCGCCGGACCGCGGTCAGGCGGCGGCCTGTGGCTGGGAAACCGGCGATCGGGCCGCGATCTGATCGAGGGCATCGACCACGGCGTCGAAGGTCAGGAGCGTCGAGGCGTGGCGCGCCTTGTAGTCGCGCACGGGCTCCAGCACGGCGAGATCCGCCCAGACGCCCTCCGGCGCCGGGCCGTTCTGCTTCAGCATGGTTCGCACGGCCTCGCGGACCGCCCGCAGATCGTCGGCCGTGGCGCCGACGACGTGGCGGGCCATGAGGGAGGATGAGGCCTGGCCCAGGGCGCAGGCCTTCACCGCGTGGGCGAAATCCGTGACGACCCCGTCGGCGACGCAGAGGTCCACCGTGACGGTGGAGCCGCACAGCTTCGAGTGGGCGGTGGCGCTGGCGTCGGGGGCGGGCAGGCGCCCGAGGCGGGGAATGTCGGCGGCGAGTTCGAGGATGCGACGGTTGTAGATGTCGTCGAGCATGGGCGGCGTCCTCTCGGCAGGATCCACGGGGGGAGCTGGCTCGTGCGAAGCCGGCTTCCGGTCCCGGTTGTCTGATCCGCGCCGCCCGCATTGCGCGGCGGCGCGATAACGACGATATAGGCGCCAACGCACCGTTTCGCGAGGAGGCGGATCGTCGATCCGGGCCGCGCCCACGGCCGGGGTCGCGCCTGCGGCCAGGGCGTCCCCGCCGGCCGATGCCTCAGACGGCCAGTGGTTCGACGATGTACGCCAAGCCCGACAGCAACACGATGACGACCCGGATCGCTCGGGCGGAAGATGCCATGGATGCCGCGCTCAAGTCCCTGTCCTACCGCCTGACCGAGACGGAGGATTCGCGGATGACCCCCAAGACGCCAGACGTGGCGCGCCCGAACGGCGCGGCGACACCCCCGTCCCTGAACGGCATGCGCAACGACAACGCGCCGGTGCCGGCCGGGGAAATCGCCCCCGAAATCGCCCCCTTGCCGTCGTCCGCCAAGCGTACGCCCGAGGCCATCGCCGCCGGCCGCCCGAGCCGCGAGGAGGCCGAGGCCGCCGTGCGCACCCTCCTGCGCTGGGCCGGGGACGATCCGAACCGCGAGGGCCTGCGCGACACCCCCGCCCGGGTGGCCAAGGCCTACGGCCAGCTCTTCGGCGGCTACGAGCAGGATGCCGACAAGCTCCTCGAACGGGTGTTCGAGGAGGTCGAAGGCTATTCCGACATCGTCCTCGTGCGCGACATCCCGTTCTACTCCCACTGCGAGCACCACATGGTGCCGTTCATGGGGCTCGCCCACATCGCCTACTATCCGACCAAGGGCGTGGTCGGCCTGTCGAAGCTCGCCCGCGTGGTCGATACCTTCGCCCGCCGCCTGCAGACCCAGGAGACCATGACGGCGCAGATCGCCGACGTGATCGAGAGCATCCTCAAGCCCCGCGGCATCGCCGTGATGGTGGAGGCCGAGCACCTCTGCATGGCCATGCGCGGCGTGCAGAAGGCCGGGGTCTCGACCATCACGACCCAGTTCCGCGGCGCGTTCCGCAACGACCCCAACGAGCAGGTCCGCTTCCTGACCCTCGTGCGCAACAAGCCCTGAGCCGGCCGATGACCCTTCCCTTCGCGGCACCTGGCACGAAGGCCGAGGTCGAGGAGGGGGCCGTCCTCACCCCCCGCTTCGACGCGAACGGCCTCATCGCCTGCATCGCCGTCGACGCGGCGGACGGGCGGGTGCTCATGCTCGCCCACATGAACGCCGAGTCCCTCGCCCGCACCCTGGAGACGGGCGAGGCCTGGTACTGGTCGCGCTCCCGCGAAGAACTCTGGCACAAGGGCGCCACCTCCGGGCAGATCCAGCGCGTCGTCGAGATGCGGGTCGACTGCGACCAGGACGCCGTCCTCATCCGCGTGGAGGTCGGCGGCGACGGCGGCTGCTGCCATACGGGCCGGCACGACTGCTTCTACAGACGCGTCGAACTCGGGCCCGGCGGCGGAACGGTCGCGCCGGTGCGCCTGCAGGCGATCGCGTCACGGGTGAACCACTCCGCATGACCTGGGACGGGCCGGCGTCCGATGCCGGGCGCATCGGCGCGGGCGCCGTCGAGCCCGTCGCGGCCCCGGCCCCGCGCGGTCCCCGCATCGGCCTCGCCCTGGGCGGCGGCTCAGCCCGGGGCTGGTCGCATATCGGCGCCATCGAGGTGCTGGAGGAAGCCGGCATCCACCCGGGCGTGGTCACGGGCTGCTCCATTGGCGCCGTCGTCGGCGGTTGCTACGCGGCGGGCCAGCTCGGCCTGCTCAAGGCCTTCGCCCTGTCCCTGACCAAGCGCCGCGTCGTCGGCCTCCTCGACCTTCGCCTCGGCTCCGGCCTCATCGCGGGCGCGCGCCTGCGCCAGCGCCTGGAGCGGGACCTCGCCGACCGCCGCGTCGAGCACCTGGCCGTCCGCTTCGCCAGCGTCGCCACCTGCCTCGGCACCGGCCAGGAGGTCTGGCTCACGCGGGGCAACCTCGTCGAGGCCCTGCGGGCCTCCTATGCCCTGCCGGGCGTGTTCCCGCCCGTGCGCCTCGGCGACCGCCTCCTCATGGACGGGACCCTGGTCAATCCGGTTCCCGTCAGCCTCGCCCGCGCCCTCGGGGCGGATGTGGTGATCTGCATCAACCTCAACGGCGATCCGCGCGCGGCCTGCGCGCCCGTGATCCTCGACCCCGTCGATCGCGCCGCCGAGGCGCCGCCCGCGCCGATCCGGCGGCGGCGCCGGCCCTGGCACCTCCTGGGGCCGCCGCGCCGGCCGTCACCGGAGATGCCGAGCCCCGGCATGGCCCGGGTGATGCTCGACGCCTTCAACATCACCCAGGACAAGATCTCGCGGGCGCGCCTCGCCGGCGATCCGCCCGACGTGACCATCTCGCCGCACCTCGCCGGCATGGGCCTGTTCGAGTTCCACCGGGCGGCCGAGGGGATCGCCCTCGGTCGCGAGGCGGCCCGCGCCGCCCTGCCGGCCATCCGCGCGACCCTCGCGTCGGCGGCCGCCCGGGTCTGATCGCGGTCCGGCTCACGCCATGGTGATGTAGTCGCGCATGGCCTGGTGCTCGGCCTCCACGGCCGCGATCCGGCGCTTGACCACGTCGCCGATGGAGATGAGCCCGGCGAGGCGCCCGTCCTCCAGCACGGGGACGTGGCGGAAGCGGCCGTCGGTCATGAGGTGCATCACGTCCTCGACGGTGGTGTCGCGGGCGCAGGTGACGACGGTGGCGGTCATGTGTTCGGAGACGAGGGCGTCCAGCGCCCCGGCCCCCTGGCGGGCCAGCGCCCGCATGATGTCGCGCTCGGACAGGATGCCGAGAACCGCCCCCTCGGCATCGCTGACGACGACGGCGCCGATGCGCTTCTCGGCGAGCAGGTGGATCGCCTCGTCGAGGGTCCGCTGCGGCTCCACCGTGACGACGGAGCGGCCTTTCTCGGCGAGGATGCGGGCGACGGTCATGGGTGTTTCCTTCCTGGTTCACACAGCCCTGGTTCAGGCGGCCCCTTGCGGCCGGGTTCGCCCCGGCTCGCGGTTTTTCGCGTTACGGCCCCCGTGGACGCCGTGACGCTCTGTGGCGATTGTGTGGCCCGCGTCCCGTTCTGGCAAGCGGGCCCGCCCGGTAAAACCCTGTCGGCGCGCGGGTTTCAGCCCCGATGGCGATCGACGAGGGGCAGCATGAAGAACCCGACGAGGAAGCCGCCGAGATGGGCATCCCAGGCGACGGCCGTCGCCTCGGCCCCCAGCGGCAGGGCGATGATGCCGAACAGGAAGTTGGTGACGAGCCAGATGCCGAGGAACATCACCGCCGTGCGGTTGCGCAGGAGCTCGGGAATCGTCTGCAGGCGCTGGCGCGGCGGCAATTGCCAGGGCTGGGCCGCCGCGTAGGCCGGGGGCGGCTGGAACACGAAGCGGGCGGCGGCCGCCATCAGGGCCGAGACGCCCGCCGAGGCGCCGATGAGGGGCGCCGTGCTCAGGGGATCGAGGACGACGTGCAGCACGCCGCCGGCCACGGCGCCGGCGAGGGCGACGAGGCCGTAGCGCAGGACGCCGTAGCGGCGGGCCACGGGCGAGCCGAAGGCGGCGAGCCAGACGCTGTTGAAGATCACGTGCGTCCACGAGCCGTGCAGGAGGGCGTAGGTCGCGAAGGTCCAGGGGCTGGCCGACGGCTCGGCGGCGATGTAGCGGGCGAAGGCCTGGCGCGCCTCCACCACCTCCGGGTCGCCCGCCGCGCCGGCCGCCGCCTTCAGGAGATCCTCGATCCGCGACGGGTCGATGGCGACGCTCCAGCGCCCCGGGATCAGGGCGAGGTGGATGAGCGCCCAGATGTCCCAGGCATCGGGCAGCACGAATTCCCGCAGGGCGTGGATCGCCAGCAGCACGGCGATGGAGACGGTGACCACCCCCGGCATGTTGAACATCGGAACGCGGTTCTGGGGCGGCAGGTCGGGCATGGCATCCATGCGCCACCTTGTCCGGGCTTTCGCGGGGGCGGCAAGCCCCGCGCACGCGAAACTTGCGAGCCGCGCGCCCGCGAAACTTATCGCGCTGCGTGCCGCACGGGGGCGTTAACCTTAAAGATATTAACCTTAAACGATAGTTAAGCGGGCGATCCGCGCGGAGGCGGCATAGTGTATGCGGCAGGGTGAAGACTTCCTTCGTGGCACGGCCCGTCGTGTCCCGAAACGAAACACGCCCCGTCTATGCCCCCCAGGGCCGTGCCATCGCAGGACACCATGAAGCATCCGACGAGTCGCCTGCTCCACAGTTACTGGGACGGTCTTCGCCGGGAGCGGGCCGCCCCCGAGCGCAACGAGATCGAGCCCGGCGCGATCCGCACCCTGCTGGCCGACAGCCTGATCCTCGAGGTCGACGTGCCCGGCAGCGCCGCCGCGATCCGCCTCGCCGGGACCCGCGTCTGCGCCCTGTTCGGGCGCGAGCTGCGCACCAATGCCTTCGCGGACCTGTGGGGCGCGCCCGACGCCGACCCCTGGCGCCTCGTCGAGACCGTGGCGGTGGACACCCTCGGGGTCGTGGCCGGCCTGACGGGGACCACGGTGCGCGGCGAGACCATCGACCTCGAACTCATCCTCCTGCCCCTGCGCCATCGCGGCCAGACCCAGACGCGCATCCTCGGCGCCCTCAGCCCGCATCACGTGCCGCACTGGCTCGGCCTGCGGCCGGTCACGCAGCTGCGCACCACCGCCCTGCGGGTGCTCGGGACGGTGCCGCGGTCCGGGTTCGGCGACCGCGACGACGCGGCGGCCGATGCCCTGCGCAACCTGCCGACCCCTGCCAACGACACCCTGCCCTTCCGCCGCGGGCATCTCCTCGTCCATCCCGGCGGGCGGGGGTGAGACCGGAGCCGGACGCCTTCGGGGCTCCGGGCAGGGTCGTCGCGAAAATCCCCGATCTCGCCCGGGGCGACGGCGGACCCGGTCACATCCCCGTGACCGGGTGCCGATGGCGGGTTCCTCGCGGGCAAGTCGTCGCGACCCCGCCCCGTCCGATTTCGCGGCCGCCGAGCGATGAGAGCCGCCGAGGCGCAGGTGTTTTCGGGCCGGGACCCGTCGCCGCGAAAATACACGTAGGGCGTGATCCCGATCCCGTCACGGAAGAGTTTCGTAACCAAGCACCGCCTAGGGTCCGTTACCGTTACGAAACCGAGACCTTGCTCCATCATGATTGAGGCCCTCGTTCGCCCCGAAGTGAAACCGACGCGCGGCATCCGGGCCTCCGACCTGCGTCGCCATCAGCGGGTGAAGGTGGCCCTGCTCGGTCGGTACATGCTGTCGGATCGCCGGGAATTCCCGTGCCAGACCGTGGACATGTCGCCGGGGGGCGTCCGCCTGACCTGTGCGGAGCCGGGCCTGCTCGACGAGCGCGTGGTGCTGTATCTGGAGGAGATCGGCCGTCTGGAAGGCATCATCGCCCGCCTGATGCCCGAGGGCTTCGCCGTGCGCCTCAGCGCCACCCCGCGCAAGCGCGAGAAGATCGCGTCCCAATTGACCTGGCTCGCCAACCGCGAGAGCCTCGGCCTGCCCGAGGGCCGCACCCACGAGCGCCTCAAGCCCGTGACGCCCACCGTGACCCTGCGCCTGGAGACGGGGCGCGAGATTCCGGCCCGGATCATCGACGTCTCCATGTCCGGCGTCGCCCTCAGCGCCAGCATCGCCCCGGCGCTCGGCAGCAGCGTCGTCGTCGGGCGGACCCCCGGCCGCGTGGTGCGCCACTTCGAGGGGGGCGTCGGCGTGACCTTCCTGCTGCCGATCTCGCCGGACCGTTTTCACGAGGGCCTTCAGCTCTGAATCCCCGCCGGCCCCCGTCCCGGGCCGGCGCCATGGTTTCCGCTTCGTGAATCCCGCCGCGCAACTGCTAACGAGTGCGAAAGCGGCGGGTTGGGCCTGTCGCGCGAGAGCCGGCGGGCCGGGCCGATTCAATAAAATTGCGCGGATCGGCTTCAGCGCGGCGGAGGGCCCGCCGCCGCATCCTGACCCTGTTGATGACGGGGGTTGCGATGCGCGGGATGAGGTCGACGGCTCTGGGGGGCCTGGTCGTGGGGGCCCTGGCGCTGGCCGCGACGGCCCTCGGCACGACCGCGTCCCACGCCCAGGCCGCCCCGACGCTCCTCGCC